>JACPMP010000107.1 GCA_016185915.1 Candidatus Woesearchaeota archaeon | reverse complement strand
TAGCTTATCTGGCTCATTAAATACTTCTCTTAGAGTCTCTTCTGGGATTACAACAGAACCATCCCATCCAGGATCACCAGTTTTTTCAAGAATTCCAATAACAATAAACTCCTTATAATTGATTTTTATCTTGTCCCTTGCTCTGAGATTTTTTCCAAGCAGCTCCTTGTCAATTACGCTTGAGCCAAGCAATGCTCTGAATTTATCATTATCGCTAAGATTCCTCCCTTCTTTTATTTTTAAGCTTTGAAGCTCTGCAACAAGGTCTCTTTCATTTCCTTCAGGAAGCCCTATTATGAAGAAAAATGCAATATTATCTTGAAATTCAACTTTCGAATTTGCAAAAACGAAGCCAGCAACATTTTCAATTCCAGGAACCTTTTTTACAACCTTGAGATCATCTTCTGTCAGTTCTGCAACAGCGGTTGTGCCTGGCGCACCAAATCCGGTCTTTGGGAGTATAATCAGCTTGTCAGTCCCAATCTTCTCAAACTCCCTATTGATTGCTTGCTTAAAACCCTGCCCTAGAGAAATCAATGCAACAACAGCTGCTATTCCAATAAATATGCCAATCATAGTTAGCCATGAGCGTAATTTTCGATGGCTTATTGTATCCAAAGCAAATTTAAGGTAATCTTTTAGCATTGTAAAAAGAAATTATTTCTTCTTCTTTTTCCTGTAATAGTAATATCCTGCTCCAACTATAATTGCTGTTATTACAACCAAAGTAAAATTGTTATTTTTCTTTACGCCAAAACTCTTTGCTTCACTGCTGTTATACAGCCGTAATTCAACTTCTTTATCGGACTTGTAATTGTTGTTGTTTGTATCCTTGTAGGTAACCTGAACTGGAATTTTTACATTCTCTTTCCCTTTAACAAACAACTTAAATTCTGCTGTTGAGAAATCATCGCTGTCAAGTTTGCCAATATAAACCTCATCTGCCCCTATGACCTTTACATTTTCATTCTGAAGTACCTTTACGTTAAGGAATTTTATGTCAGGGGCTCCTTTATTTACAAGCCTTAGAACTACACTTCCAGTACTGCCTGAAGTGTAAACATCAGTCCTTTCTAGGGTTACACCTAAGTCTGGTGCATCACCAACAATAATTGTTATAAGATTTGTTTTAGAGTAATTCTTGTTTAAAATGTCTGAATATTTTACGCTTAATGGTATTTTATAGGCCTTTGATGCAGCATCTGAATCAACAAGCAGTTCAAAATCTATTGGCAAACTTGTCTGGGGCTCAATATATGAAATCACTTTTTCATTAGTTGAGCCAATTGGAGCAAAAGGTCTTGTTTCATCGCCGCTTTTATCAAGATTTAATGAAACTTTTATGTCTTTTAAAATAGATGTTGCGTAGTTCTTTAATTCAATCCTTAATTTTGTTTTGTCTCCTGGAGCTGTTACTACAGGCACAGTAAAGAATTTTTCAACCGCAAGTATTGAATCGTGAGTTTGCACTTTTATTCTAAAGTTGTCTAACGTGACCCAGGATTCCAAATTATCACTCTTGTACCTAACTTTGATTTCATGGTTGTCATCACTTGAATCTTGCGCAACTTTTAGCTTATATTTAACAATCACGCTTTGCTTTCCCTCTTGGTATGTTCCAAGCGTGCCAATAAACTTTGATGGACTTTCCTCAGGCAATAATGAAAATGGATATTCCGGCAGTATTTCAAATACTACATTATTGGCAGTTGTGCCGTTGTTGTCTAGCTTAAAGCTGACTTCAAGCTGCTTGCCAGGCTCAACTGGATCCGGCTCTTGTTTAGTTAGGCTTACTATAATGCTTGGAGTTTTTCCAAAATATTGAGTATTAACTGCTGCAAGTGCATTTGGAGTTATAATCAATATACCCACTAAAAAAACTGACAACAATATTTTATTCATATTCATCACCTTTGATTGTTTAGAGATTTTACTATTGCACCATCTTTCAAAAATTCTATGCGCTCAGCAACCTTAGAGAGATTGGAATCATGCGTTACCATAACTATTGTTTTACCCTCTTTTTTGTGAAGCTTTTGCAAAAAATTGAGGACATTTGTTCCAGTTTTACTGTCCAAATTCCCGGTAGGTTCATCTGCAAGAACGACATCAGGATTGTTTGACAGCGCTCTTGCAATTGCAACTCTTTGCTGCTGTCCACCACTGAGTTCTGTCGGTTTATGATGTAACCTATCACCTAACTCAACCAGCTCCAATAATTCAGTAGCCCTTTCTATCCTTTCTTTTTCATCTATGCCTTGAAAAATCATTGGAAGCATTATATTCTCCAATGCTGTTAAAGTAGGAATTAGGTTGAATTGCTGGAATATAAACCCAATTTTTCTTCCTCGTATTTGCGCCAGTTCTGATTCACTTAATTTTGAAATATCATTTTGCTCAAGTATTATTTTTCCTTTTGTTGGAACATCTAAGCAGCCAATCATATTCACTGCAGTTGATTTTCCGCTTCCAGAAGGCCCCATTATAGCTACAAATTCTCCTGCCTTAATATCAAGGTTTAATCCTTGAAGCGCATTAACCTCAACATTACCCATTGTGTAAGTTTTCCAAACGCTATCCAATTTAATAATGCTCTTTTTCATTTAATCAACCTTAATTTTTTTATAGTGTCTTTCAATATAGCCTTAATTTTCTTTCTGTCTTTTCCTGTTGAATAGAGCTCAAATATAGTGGCTCTGAATTCGTTAAGCTCTGGATTAAGCTCCTTAAATGGAAGCTGTCCTTTTTTCAAGCTATTGAATATTTCCAGCATAAAGCCCATTTCTCTCCTGTCGGTTATTTTGCCGAATGCATTCCAAGTTCCAATCAATTTGTCAACAAGAGTATTTTTGCTTTTATCAATAATATGAAGGTAACTTTTTCCTTCTTTTGTTAAGAAATAGAGCTTTCTCCTGTCTTGTATTTCTACTTCAACTAATCTTTCTTTCAATAATTTTTTAAGCAACGGGTAAATCGAGCCAAAACTCGGCTTCCAAGTACCTGTGTCTTTTTCTATTTGCTTTATTAAATCATAGCCAGATATCCTTCTATTTGCTAAAGTCTTCATTACAATTAACCTTAAGTAGCCTGCCATCATTTTATTAATTATATTGATTTGAGATATATCGTCTTCGATACAAAAAAATTGCTGTGCAATTTTGAGTAGTCGGAAACGAACTTATCGTTTCCGATATATTGGCAGCGATATATCAATATTTAAATGTTTGGTTTTTAGATTTTAAATTATTTATTTACATAACCTTAGTAGAACATCTATTTTCAAAAGTATAATTTTCAATTTTTATTGTCATAAAAATATCTTAGACAAAAGTTTGTTAATTGTAGATAAATACTTCCCCCATGGGAAATCTAATTTTAGGCTTTGGCTTGTCAGCAGAATAACCAATCGGGCATAAAGCTGTAGGAACTAAGTTATTTGGCAGCTTAAGAATTTTTGCATACTCTTCTTGGCTAAAGCCCTCCATCGGGCATGAATCAAAGCCAAGCGCTTTTGCACCGTTTAGAGCATTTCCAAGTGCAAGATATGTTTGTCGTTGCGCCCATGAAAGCTTTTGCTCATCACTCAAGCTCTTTTCAAAATCCCTCATAATTTTGATGTATGCCTTTATGTCTTCTGGTTTAGCACCAGCTTTAATCATCAAATTCTCAAGTTTATCTATATTTCCAGCTATATCTTTATTTGCACAAAAAACAAGCAAATGAGAGCAAGAAGTTATTTGAGGCTGATTCCATGATGCAGGAGCAAGTTTTTCTTTAATTTTAGAGTCTGTTATAACCCTTATAACCCAAGGTTGTATATTAAAAGAAGAAGGCGCATACCTAATCATCTCCAAGAGTTGATTTACTTTTTCTTCAGG
>JACPMP010000106.1 GCA_016185915.1 Candidatus Woesearchaeota archaeon | reverse complement strand
CAACTGGAAGAACAGCAAATGCAGTCCCTATTCTTTATACTGCCTATGATTTGCAAAGATTAGAGGAGAGTGGCAAGCGAATGATGGACATACTTAATATCTCCAACAGCAACATTGTTGTGAATGCCTTTCCTTATGCACCTCATCTTGCCTTTTGGCAGACTTTCTATGCAATAAAAGGAATTAATCTGCTAGGACTGCACACAGGAGGCGGCAGAATTTTAGGCACTGAAAAAATAATTGCTTCAATAGAAAGCATGAAAGCAACTTGCTTGGTTGGGATGCCTGGATATGCATATCATCTGATACGAACCGCAAAAGAGCAAAAAAGAGATTTAAGCAGTTTGAATTTAATTATTTTTGGCGGTGAAAGGGTTCCTATCGGCTTGAGGGAAAAAATAAGAAATGAGCTAAAAGCTATGGGCTCCAAAGCAGTAAGAGTTTTATCAACTTATGGTCTTACAGAAGGTAAATGTGCGTGGGTAGAATGCAAGGAGGGCTCTGGCTATCATCTTTATCCAGATTTTGAATTTATAGAGATTGTTGACAAAAACAATGAAAGGGTTAATGAAGGTGAAAAAGGTGAAATTGTTTATACCTCTTTGGATTGGCGAGGCTCGATATTCTTAAGATACAAAACTGGCGATATAACAAAAGGAATTTATTATGAAAAATGTCAACATTGCGGGAGGACTTTGCCAAGGATTGATGGAGCGATTGAGAGAAGCTCCGAGTACAAGGAATTTAAGCTGGCCAAAATAAAAGGCAGCTTTGTTAATTTGAATGCTTTCTTTCCAATAATGATGTCGCACAAAGGCATTGAGGAATGGCAAATTGAAATAAGAAAGAAGAATAATGATCCTTACGAAATTGATGAATTAGTTGTCTATGTTGCTCCAAAGAAAAAAGCAAATTTTGAAAAATTAAAGAATGATTTAGCACGAAAAATAACAGCAGAAACTGAAGTCACGCCAGAAATTGCAAATATGGGGTTAAAAGAATTATTGCAACGGCTTGGAATGGAAACTGAGCTAAAAGAAAAAAGGATTGTAGATAACCGTGAAAAAATTTAAGTACTTGCTCATCTTTATATAATATGCTATGGAACAAAAAACCCAGCTTATAAAATTCTGGAAAGAGGCATTTGGTTTTAGGGAGATTGAATTAAATGCATTTAAAGAAGTCAATAGAGAAGAATTTATACCTGAAGAGCTTAAAAATGCAGCATACCAAGATATGCCTCTGCCTTTACTTCGAGGGAAAACAATTTCTCAGCCAACAACTGTTATGATAATGACCCATGCCTTAGAATTAGAGCCAGGAGAAAAAGTATTTGAAATAGGCACTGGCTCTGGCTATCAAGCAGCTATAATTGCAAAGATAGTTGGACCTAAAGGAAAAGTTACTACAACAGAAGTTGTGCCAGAACTTATACAATTTGCAAGACAAAATTTGAAAACTGCAAAAATCAATAATGTATTTATATATGAAGACGATGGCTCAAATGGCATGTCTCCTGATGCACCATTTGATAAAATTATAATCACAGCAGCATGCAAAGAATTTCCCAAGCCATTGCTTGAGCAGCTTAAGCCAAATGGCATAATTGTCGGTCCAGTTGGAGACAAATACGAGCAGGAAATGGTAAGAGGTGTAAAAGGCAAGGATGGGCATTTGCAATTAGATTTTCTTGGACAGTTCTTGTTTACGCCGATGTACGGCAAGTATGGATTTGAGGATTGATGTAATTATTTGGCTTTCTTATTATTTTATAATATCAAAATTCCACTTATGTTTCATAAGCGGTTCAAGTGCCCAAACACATTGCATGGAATTTGGATATCATGAAATGCAAAGCATTTCAGGATCCCGAAAATCTATGATTTTCGTGATGCTCAAAAACTACCAGTCAATAAGTGGAATTTTGTAATGTCGGAAATTTTTATTATGCATTAAAAATTGCAAAAATTTCCGAGCATGCTCAAAAATCATAATCATTTAGTGAAGTGACTCATTTTTTCTTGAAGTATATTCTATAACAGCGAAATGATTTTATAGTAGTTAGCTATATTGTAGCTAATATGCGAAAAGAGGTCAAACTTGAGCTTACTGGTTACGAGATGCT
>JACPMP010000109.1 GCA_016185915.1 Candidatus Woesearchaeota archaeon | reverse complement strand
TTGCAGTTTTAGCTCCTGCACTATCTTTTGCAATGAAAAATAACTTAACTATTTTCTTTTTGACTTCACGGCAAACGCAGCACAAAATAGTGATTGACACATTGAAACAAATTAAACAAAAGTTCAGCATTAATTTTGATTGTGCCGATATAATTGGCAAGAAGTGGATGTGCCTGCAAAATGGAGTTGAGGCAATGCCCTCCAGTTCATTTCATGAATTTTGTAAGGCCTTAAGAGATGAATACAAATGTGAATTCTACGTAAATACCAGAAAGCAAAACCTGCAGCCAACTATCGATGCTAAGCAAGCAATTGAAGAGCTGAAAATAATTGGACCTTGCCATGTTCAAGAATATATTGATAAAGGAAAAATCAAGAAAATGTGCCCTTATGAGCTAGCAACATTATCAGCAAGCAACGCAAATGTAGTAATTGCGGATTATTACTACATCTTTAATCAAGGCATAAGTCAAAGCTTTTTGCTTAAAATTAATAAGGAAATTGAAAAAATCATTTTGATTGTTGACGAAGCACATAATCTGCCAGCAAGAATCAGAGAGCTTTTGACGCATAAAACTTCAAGCTTAATAATTGAAAATGCTAAAAAAGAAGCAAGAAAATATGGCTATGAGGAAACTGCCCAAAACCTTGAAATTGTTGAGAATGCCCTTTTTGAAGTTGGCAGGGATATTATTGAGCACGAGAGTGTTGTAAGCAGGAACAGTTTTATCGATGCTGTCTGCAAAAATAAAGATTATGGAGAGATCTTGTCAGAGTTATTATTCATTGGAGAGGACATAAGAGAAAAGCAAAAAATAAGTTATGTATTAAGCATTGCAAAATTTCTGGAAGCATGGCTTGGCTCTGATATAGGATTTGGTAGAATACTTTCAAAAGCAATTGATAAAAAACTGAAAGTAAGTCTAACATATAGATGCTTAGACCCATCAATTGCAGCAAGAGAGGTAATAGACAAGAGTTACTCAACCATCTTAATGTCAGGCACATTAACCCCTACTTCTATGTACAGAGACCTCTTGGGCTTTAACAATGCTGTTGAAAAAGAATATAAAAGCCCATTCCCAAAGAAGAACAGGTTAAATCTGATAATCCCCAAAACAACAACAAAGTTTGCTGAGAGAAGCAACAAGCAGTTTAATGAAATAGCCAATGTTTGTGCAGATATTGTTAATTCAATAAATGGAAATTCCGCTATTTTCTTCCCAAGTTATGATTTGATGCTAAATATTAACGAGCATTTTAAAGATGTGTGTAATAAGCCAATTTTTATTGAAAAGCAAAAAATGATGAAAAGAGAAAAAGAAGAGTTATTATCATCTTTTAAAAGTTACAGAGATAAGGGGGCTGTTCTTCTTGGCACCTCAACCGGCTCTTTTGGAGAGGGCATAGACATGCCTGATGTTCTCAAGGCAGTTATTATTGTCGGATTGCCGTTAAACAAGCCGGATGTCGAAGCAAAGTTATTGATTGAATACTATGACGACAAGTTTGGCAAGGGTTTTGAATATGGCTACGTTCTTCCTGCAATTACAAAATGCCTGCAAAATGCAGGACGCTGTATTCGCTCAGAAACAGACAAAGGAGCAATTATCTTTCTTGATGAGAGGTATGTTTACAGCAACTATTACCAATGCTTTCCAGAAGATTGGGACATCGAAGTTAGTTTGAATTATGAAGAGATTTTGAGTGAGTTTTTTGGGAGATAAAAATTTAAAAACTAGTAATGATTTTTTATTTATTAACAAAATTATAAAATGAAGAAAATGCTGAAAGTCAAGGATATTTTTGGAAAGCTTAAATTTGAGAAAAGCACAGAAGAAATAATGAAAAAGGTTGATGAAGAATTAGATAGCAAATTCTTTAGAGATTAAAATTTGGATAATGTTAAGTTTGTTGTAAGGTAAAATAATTACTAACTATATATTCCCATTACCATTTTCAGGTATTGAAGGGTTCATAAAATAACGGCTTCTCCAACCTAGTCCTGGAGGAGGATTGCTGTATCTCCAGCCTATTGTGGGTAGTAATTCTCTCACTAAGTTCTGAGGCAATTCTGATTGCCCTCTTGGTATATGGTTTCCTCTCTGAAGCTCGTCATTTACCAAACAAATGTTCTGAGATCTTCTTCATAAACCATTCTCGGTGAATCCCTACCCTCAATGAAACCCTTAGCCACGCTTATCAAACGCTCGTTAATATACACTTGCATTTCAGTCATTATTATCCAAGGAAGTAGACCACATTTTAAAAATTTTCTGCCTCAGTAATCAATATACATTTCTCTATACTAGTATCTAAAATCGAAATATTTATATACTTGTATCACTTACAAGCTAAAATGGTTATTTTGTTCGACAGGTTTAACCTACCTGAAGACATATATGAAGTTGTTTTTGCGACTAAGCAGCAGATAATTGTTGCTAAACTGCTTATAGAGATGATGAAGGACAACGGTGGAGAGA
>JACPMP010000108.1 GCA_016185915.1 Candidatus Woesearchaeota archaeon | reverse complement strand
TAGAAGAAAGATGGATTTGATTAACGAAATAAAGAGATTCTATGGATATGACTGCATAGACGATTCTGCAAAAAATTTTGACAAACAAAATATGATAATATTCAAAAAAAATACTGCAGAGGTTATTTTGTATTTTCATTTTAGCAATGAAATTGGATTTTTTGGTTCCGATGTTGGATATGTTAACCATATTACAAACTATATTGCAGATAACGCCTCTAAGAAAATATATACATTTGTTTATCTTATGCTCGGCGATCTTGAAACGTGGAACGTAAATTTTGCTCTTCCGATATTTTTTGTGAAAAATCACGAGTCAGAAATAAGCAAATCGCAATACCCCCAATATAAATTTAATATTATATTTAAGAAGGGTAGATATTGGTTAAGGTTAAAAAGTAATCAACTTGAAGATATTTCCATATTCCAAACAAACATAAAAGATTTACTAAGTCAAAGGCTAATAAATCGGTATGAGGAAGAAAAAGAAAAACAAGCTCTTTGTATGTGATTTTGAATGGGGAGGAGATAGCGTGAGAGAATGATGAAAGACATAAATAATCTATGGAAAACATAAAAATCTTAAAATGACTCTAACCAAACAAACCATAACAAAAATAGAAAAATTCCATTATAAAGGAAAGGTATACAATCTTACAACCTCTTCGGGTAATGTTATAGCTAATGGTATCTTATGCAAAAATTCAGGTGGCTTAGGAACGCCAGCACACGACAGGGTTGTCGCAGGAATGATTCACAAGTCTCATATGGGGGTTTTATTCATAGACGAGATTGCAACCTTGCAGCCAGCAACGCAGCAAGAGCTATTATCAGCATTGCAAGAAAGGAAATTCGCAATTACTGGACAAAGCGAGAGAAGCGCAGGTGCAATGGTAAGGACAGAGCCAGTGCCCTGCGATTTTGTTCTTATTGCAGCAGGAAATTTTGAGACAATAAAGCACATGCATCCAGCATTAAGGAGCAGAATAAGCGGCTATGGCTACGAAGTTTACATGAAAGAAACAATTCCTGATACAGAAGAGAATAGAAATAAAATTGCTATTTTTGTTGCTCAGGAGGTTACAAAAGACAAGAAAATACCTCATTTCAGCAGAGAGGCAGTTGAAGCAATTATTGAAGAAGCGAGAAGAAGAGCTAATAGAAAGGAACATTTAACTTTAAGATTAAGAGAGCTTGGCGGCTTGATTAGGGCGGCAGGCGATATGGCTTTAGAGGAAAAATCAAAATTTGTTATGAAGAAGCATGTTATAGGAGCTAAAAAAATTGCGAGAACACTAGAGCAGCAGATTGCTGATAAGTTTATTGAGCAGAAGAAAGAGTACGAGATTATTGTGACATCCGGAAAAAGGGTTGGAAGAGTGAATGGACTGGCTGTAATTGGAGTTGTCCCTCCGTACTCTGGAATTATTCTGCCGATTGAAGCAGAGGTTACACCGGGAGGAAAAGAAAGCGAAATAATAGCAACTGGAAAGCTTGGTGAAATAGCAAAAGAAGCGATAAAAAATGTGACTGCAATAATAAAAAAATACTTTGGAGAAGACATAAAGGAAACTTATGACATTTATGTCCAATTTTTGCAGACTTATGAAGGTGTTGAAGGCGACTCTGCAAGTGTTGCTGTTGCCACTTCAGTTATTTCCGCTTTCAAGAAGATTCCCGTCAAGCAGGATTTTGCAATGACCGGCTCATTATCAGTTAGAGGAGAAGTGTTGCCCATTGGCGGCGTTACAGCAAAGGTTGAAGCTGCAATTGAGGCAGGATTGAAAAACGTTGTTGTGCCAAAGACTAATTTAAAAGACATAATTATTGACAAGGACAAGATGAAAAAAATAAATATCATTCCAGTTGAAACTATCCAAGATGTTCTAAAAGTAGTGCTGGATTGGAGCGGCAAACAGAGGATTTTGAAGCAGATTGTGGCTGCGGATTGATAAAAGTTTTTTAAATTTTATTATTTCTTTTTTTCATAAGTTCTTTTAATTACAGCAATTACAACATAAGTCACTATCAAAATCACGACATGGGCTATTCCAGATGCAGCTGATTTTGATTTTACAAAGTCAGCCTGAACAAGCAAAGCCCCAAATAAAGCTGATGAATAAATTGGAATAAATGAAATATATGGTTTTAAATCAATTAAATTTTTGGTATATGGAATAAGCGAAATCAGATACAAAATAATCAATGCTGAACATCCAATAATTGTTGCCCGAATTGGATTTACTGTTGGATATATATAAACATACAGCATATCCAATAAAAATTGAATTAAAATTAAAACAACAATTACTTTCAAATGTTTAGTTATTTCTTTCATTCTTTTGATTTATGTTTTTGTTGATTATATAAAACTATCGCTAAAATAAGGATTATTGCAGTTAAAATCATTGCACCGAATAATGATACAGAAGACAAATATGAAATATCACTTCCATCTGTTGCAATTAAATAAACAATTTCATCTAAAATTAATGCGCTGCTTACACCAGCAAGCATTATTGTAAGTTTATTGATTATATCAAAAATAAATAACAACAGCACAATAACAATTAAAAAAGCTCCGATAAACAAATGATGTATATTATAACCAAAAATATAGAGGTTTGATGATGGGAATAACAGCAGGTAAATGCGCAATGCCGGCATTGTAAAAATGAGAGAGATGATAAAAATCTTTAGTCTTTGATTTATCTTCATCTTTACCTTACCACAAAATAAAACTCTCCATCATGAGCAGAGCCACCTAACCATATTGCGTGGTAAGTTACTTTGTAAGTACCTTTGTTAAGTTTGGGTACAGAAGTTATTTCAAGCCCAAGCCTGTCAGAAGCTAAATCTCCGTCTGCTAACTTTTTGTCATTTAAGTCAGAAAGTATGACATTGCTTCCTTTGACCACTGGAAAATTAAATGAAATTGAGATAGTTGACAAGGCACTTATTGAATCACCATGCTTTGGTGCTGAACCAGTAAAATGAGGCGTTCTTTTTTCTTCATATTCAAATTCAATAGTTTCGATTTGTTGCTCTTCTTGTCCAAAAAATTCAAAAGAATTTGGCAATGTAAAATGATCACCATCTGGATTTGTAACAATAACATCCATCCTCAAAGCATAATGCTTAGGCGTTATAACTTCAAGTGTTCTTGAATCAATAAACTTAACATCACCAAATAAATGATGGAAAAATACCGTTGTTTCTTTGACAAAATTCTCACCTTTGACAATAACTTTATCGCCTCCATTGACAGAAATTTTATTTGGAGTTATTGAAAAAACTTTAGGTGGAGTTGTATCCTCTGCAAACTCCATCATTTGTGCTAACTCTTGAGGATTTCCCACAATAATACCACCATGCATAAATGGGTGTATTCCGCAAATGTAATCATAAACAACTTCCTCATTAAATGTGTAGCTATACTTATCACCTGTCTTCAAAACTTCACTTTCTGTTACTTGAGTTGGAGTTTTTTTGTTGTGAAATGCCACAGTATGCTCAACCTTGTCTCTATTAAGCCAAGTAACTGTAGTTCCTTGTTGAATATGAATGAATGGTGGCAAAAATGCCAGTTCATCAAGTACAATTTCAACTTTATCGCTATCGTAAGTTATGACATTCATCGCAGCCATTTTTTCTTGCTTAGTTACTTCTTTTATTTCTTCTTTAACTTCAGCTTTTTGGCATGCACTTATAAAAAATAGAAAAATAAGCAATGATACTAAAAATGCCTTATTCATAAGAATCGGAGAAGTCTAATGTTATTTAAATATTGTTAATTATTTCCACTTAACAGCAACATCATCAGTCCTTTCATACGGCTTTATGTCAATAGTTTCTAAATTTTTTGTAGCTTCATGTTGTTGTAGTAGTCCCAACCAACCTATCATAAGTCCGTTGTCCGTGAGCACTTCATTCGGCGGCACAAAAAATTTTGCATTTCTTTCCTCACACATTATCCTACACATTCCCTGTAATCTTTTGTTGCATGCAACTCCGCCACCAAGAACTAATTCATTTTTTCCGCAATGCGCCATCGCCCTTTCTGAAACTTCAACAAGCATCGCAAAAACTGTCTCTTGGAGGGAAAATGCAAGGTCCTCAACCTTGCATTTTCCCGAATCATATTTTTGCTTTAAATTTGTCAAAATTCCTGAAAAAGAAACATCCATTCCCTTGACAACATAGGGCAGTTCAATGTAATTTTTTCCATTCAACGCTAATTTCTCAATTTTTGGTCCGCCTGGAAAA
>JACPMP010000111.1 GCA_016185915.1 Candidatus Woesearchaeota archaeon | reverse complement strand
TAAATGTTTTATTTTCCAATCCAGAAATTTTTAAACCATTTTTATTTATGCTATCAACATGCTGTTTATTTCCTACTAACAAAACATCATTAAATCTAGATAACTTTGCGCCATACAAGCTGCCAATTGCACCAGCTCCTAGAGCTATTATGTTCATTTTTGGTAATTAATCATGAATCTCAATCAACTTATCAACAATTGCATCTCCCATCTCCGAGGTTGTGTTATTTCCGCCTAAGTCCTGTGTTCTTGTTCTTCCATCCTTCAAAACAGATTCTATCGCTTTAATTATCAAATCGCCTGATTTCTGTTGTCCAATGGCGTCGAGCATTAACGCGCCAGCCCAAATTGTTGCAACCGGATTTACAATTCCCTGTTCCTTCAATTTTGGAGCGCTGCCATGAATTGGCTCGAACATTGAAACGCCTTCAGGATTTATATTACCTTGAGCAGCGAATGCTAACCCTCCTTGTATTATGGTCCCTAAATCACTTAATATATCCCCAAACATGTTGGGAGCAACAATAACTTCGTATCTCTCTGGCTGTCTTATAAAGTTAACTGCGGCTACATCGATTAATTTAAATTCATGTTCTATGCCGGGATATTCTTCTGCAATTCTAACAACACTTTCACGCCAAAAATTATAAGCTTCAATCATATTGGCTTTGTCAATGGCGGTTATTTTTTTCTTATTCTTGCTTTTCGCATATTCAAAGGCAAATTTAATCGCCCTGTCGCAACCTTTCTTGCTTAATACCCCTATTTGATAAGCTATTTCGTTACCTTTCGTTTCAATATTTAATCCGAACTTTACTTTGCATACGCCTCTGTCGATATCTATTTGATGCCTGTTTTTGCCATTTTTTGCCCTGCCAGCAGCACCCACGTAAAAATCTTCAGAGTTTTCCCTTATTACAACAAAATCAATTTCTTTATGAGTTTTGCCAGCCAATGGATTTTCTACGTTTGGCAATAATTTTATCGGCCTTAAGCTTATGTACTGGTCAAAGTAATTTCTGATGAAATTAGAAATATTTTTAACCTCATTATCAGCCTTAATAATTGAGTTATCAAATGCACCGCAATATATTGCATTGCATGAATTTTTTATTTCTTTTAAATTCTTCTCAGATAATACTTCCTTTGTTTCCTGATATTGCTCAGCCCCGTATATATATTTAATCCATTCCACATCAAATTTATCAAGCTCGGCACTTTTCTCAATTACCTTAATTCCTTCATTTATTAACTCCGGACCTACACCGTCTCCTGGAAAAACAGCAATCTTGTACTTCATATTAGAAAACTTTAAATTGTGTTGGTTTCTTATTTATATTGTTTTTGTTTTTACGAAGATTTCACTCATAGTGAAATTAACGAACGAAGTGAGATTATAAAAACGAAAGCTACGAACAAAGTGAGTATGTTTTTGTTTTTATTGGGGCAATATAGGAAAATATAAATATGTCAAAAATTTTCCATTAGTCTATGACTAGTGGCTAAAAGCCAATGTACTTGCACATTATGGAAAATTTTTGAGCATCTCGGAAATCAATAGATTTCCGATGATGTCGGTAAATCCGAAGGATTTCCGATCATTCCCGAAAATCATAGATTTTCGATAATCATCAAAAATGCGAACATTTTTGAGATGCTCAAAAACCACCAGTAGTGTAGTAGCACATTAAGCTTCCGCTAAATTCCAACAGTCTTTAACTGGTGGTTTTTGACAGTTGATAAAAAGAAATAAACTTATGGTAAGCCAAAAACAAATAAAGGAGATGGAAGAGGAAGAGCATAAAAAGTATCATAGAAGACTTTTGTACGTTTTCATAGTAATCTTATTGGTTTTGTTTGGCGGAGCAACTTTTTATTATTTAGTTGAAGGATGGCGCTATCTTGACGCGCTTTATTTTTCTGCATACACAATGACAACTGTCGGATATGGTGATTTTGTACCAAAAACAGATGCTGGAAAAATATTTACCATATTTTATGTATTTGTAGGAGTTGCAATTGCACTTTACGGTTTATCGCTTATGGCATCGCATTTCGTTGAGGCAAGAGAAGAATTCTGGCTTGAAAAACTTGGTAAAATAAAGCTAAAACATACAAAAACTTTTTGGGAAAGACTGAAAAATTTATTTAATTATAAATCAGAAGAACTAGTCAAAGAATATGAAAAATCTGTCAGAGGGGAAAAATAATTATTCAATCAAAATAGCTGCCTTTCCCGGCAATGCCTGTTTTGCTTTTATTTGTGTTGCCCTTTCAGCAACTATAACCTCGACCTTGCATTTAAACTCATCTTCATAGTTTTTAGAAGCGTCATTTAAAGCATGAAACTCAATTTCTTGGCTTAAAACAACCTGCGGGATTTTAGTTTCGTCATTCAAAAGTCTCGGGACTACCTTATTTATTTCATGAGCGTAAATTTTTAAATCACTCATCATTAATGTTTTAATTAATCCAAAAGCATTCCTTGTTTTTTTCATTTCAGTCTTTAAACTCTCGATGAAATCATATCTCCATTTGTCAGCGACAAACAGCGTAATTTTTTTTGGATTTTCTATTTTTGTCAATCTTAGAATCTCAATAATATCTTTTCTTGTGTTTTCCACAAGCATTGCAACTGCTTCTGCTTTTTTGTCAATCTTATTTTCATCATAGCTTGGCCATTTCTGCATTGAAGCAAATCCTTCTGCTTTTATCAAATGCCATAGCTCTTCGCTTAAGTGTGGTGTAAAAGGCAGCATTATCAAAGCTAGAGTTTTAATGGTTTCACCAAAAACCTCTTTATTCTTATCTTTGTATTTTTGTAAAACATCAACATATTCCATTATCTTCCCAATTGCCAAACTAAATTCAAAATTCTCAAAATGCTGCGTTACATTTTTTATTGTAAGGTGCATCTTGCTTAAGACATACTTGTCTGTGTCATTTAGCTTGTGCTCGTCGTAATGCTTTAGTGAGATGTAGCTGATATTCTCATTTACCAAATTATAAACCCTGTTCAAAAACCTGAATGAGCCATTTACTCCTTTGTCGCTCCAGTCCAATTCCTTTTCAGGAAGGGCTGCAAACAAGATGAACAGTCTTGCAGTGTCCGGGCCGTATTTCCCGCTTATTTCAGCAGGATCAACAACATTGCCTAGAGATTTTGACATTTTTGCCCCATCCTTGATTACCATTCCTTGAGTCAAAAGCCGTGCAAATGGCTCGTCAACTGTTGCAAGTCCTATGTCTCTCAATGCTTTTGTGAAAAATCTTGCATAAAGCAAATGAAGGATTGCGTGCTCAATTCCCCCTATATATTGGTCAACAGGCATCCAGTATTCTGCAACTTCCTTGTCAAAAGGTCCTTTTTCATATTTAGGGCTGCAGTATCTGAAGAAATACCATGAACTGTCAACAAAAGTGTCCATTGTATCTGTCTCCCTTTTTGCTTTTCCATGGCATTTTGGGCATTTTGCTTCGACAAATTCTTTGCATGTTTCCAATGGATTTCCCTGTCCTGTGAACTTGCATTTTTCCGGCTTTGGCAACTTAACAGGCAAGTCTTCATAAGGCACAGGCACAATGCCGCATTTTGCGCAATAAATAATCGGAATTGGCGTGCCCCAGTACCTTTGACGGGAAATCAGCCAGTCCCTTATCTTATAATTGACAGTTCTTTTTCCAATGCCCTCTTTTTCCATCCACTCGCTTATTTCTTCAATTGCATCTAAGTTATTCATGCCATTAAATTGTCCAGAATGAATAAGAACGCCTCCTTCAACATAAGCTCTTGTCATCTTTTCTGCTTTTAGCTCATACTCTGCTGGTGTAATGACCGCTTTAATCGGTATGTTGTATTTTTTTGCAAATAAGAAATCTCTCTCATCATGAGCAGGCACAACCATAACAGCTCCTGTCCCATACTCCATCAATGCATAATCAGCAACATAAATAGGACATTCTGCACCATTGACAGGATTTAGTATGTATTTGCCGATAAAAATGCCGTTTTTTTCAGTTTCAGCAGCAGTCCTTTCCATCCTGCTTCTCTTTTTTGTTTCAGCAATAAAATCAAGCACAGGTTTTTCATGTTCTCCGCCTTCAACAAATTCCATAACCATTGGATGCTCTACTGCAAAAACTAAAGCTGTCACTCCAAAAATTGTATCTGGTCTTGTGGTGAAAGTTGAAACTGTTTTATTTGTGCCTTTTATCTTGAAATCTATCTCAACACCATGGCTTTTCCCAATCCAGTTTTGCTGCATTGTCTTGACTCTTTCAGGCCAATTCTCAAGTTTATCAATGTCATTCAGCAGTTCTTCTGCATAATCTGTAATCTTAAAGAACCATTGCTCGAGGAATCTTTCAGCCACATCATTTTGGCAGCGCCAGCATTTTCCTTCTATCACCTGCTCATTTGCAAGCGATGTTCCGCAGCTTTCGCACCAGTTAACAGCAGCTTTTTTCTTGTAAGCTAAGCCCTTTTCATAAAATTTCAAAAATATCCATTGATTCCATTTGTAATATTCCTCGTTGCATGTAATTACTTCTTTTGTCCAATCGTACGAGAAACCCATTTCTTTCTGTTGTTGTCTTATAGTATCAATATTAGTAAATGTCCATTTATCTGGAGGAACCCCATGTTGAACAGCGGCATTTTCAGCTGGCAGACCGAAGGCATCGTAACCCATAGGGTGCAGGATATTGAAGCCCTGCATTCTTTTGTATCTTGCTAAAGCATCACCAATAGAATATACTCTTAAATGACCCATGTGTAAGGTTGATGATGGGTAAGGATACATCGTTAAGATATACGCCTTTTTTTTACTAAAATCATTTTTTATTTCGAATATTTTTTTCTTTTCCCACTTTTCTTGCCATTTTTTAGCAATATCGATAAAATTTACCATAAAACCTTAAGAAATGATGTTAATTTAAATTCTTTATGCTTCGCTTAAGACATACTTTGCAGGAATTTTTCTATTGACATTTTTTTCTACACATTTTATTAAACCATTGCTTGCATAAAATTTAATCCATTTATTTGCAGTATTGCTTTTATAATTCATCTCTTTCTTTAATTCAGAGCTAGTTACAAAGCCTTTTTCTTTGGATATTTTTATTATAGCATCTTTTATTCTTAATGGTTCTTTATATCTAACAAATCCATTTGTGATATCAGTAAAAGTTTTGTCTTTTTTTGAATGGGGAATTGTAATAAGTTTTCTTAGTTTTAACAAATTCTCTCTACCTGCTATTCTTATTAGTATCGTACTTTTGTTTACGCCTCTAATAGTTTTATAATTTCCTACATTATACACATCATAATTTATTCCAATTCTGTCCAACATATTAATTTCATTAACTGTCAATTTATAATCGTTTAAATCACTCTTATATGCCCTCTTCCATGCTATTTCTCTTC
>JACPMP010000110.1 GCA_016185915.1 Candidatus Woesearchaeota archaeon | reverse complement strand
TCAACTCTCAAAATGTACTTATTGCCTTCGTGAATTACAAGTCCGGATTCCATAAGCTTGTTAATCTGGTGTATTATTGTGCCTCTTGATAAAGATAGTCTTAAAGCTAACTCATCACTTGTCGATGGCTGATTTTTCTTAGCAGATTTCAAAAGCTCTATAAAAACCCTAAAACAGCTCTTGTCTTTATCTCTAAGGTTGAATAACCCAAGAGAAGAGCCAAGCCATTGAAGCTCTTGATTTACATTATGCTCTGCAGGTTTCCTAATGTTTACTATAGTTATTCTCTGCCTTATGAACACCATACAAACCCCTAAAGATTGCTTATATATAAATCTTTGCCGAAAAGTTTATATATTAGTTTATATTACACATATTTAGTTGGTTTTAAGTCAACAGTATGAAAGGTAAAAATGGATTACGAAAAAGAGATTAAAAACACAAAAACAATTGCCGACATATTTGAAATAGTAAAAGAGATGATTAGAGAATACCTTGGCTTTGAGCAAGCTGGATTATTGGTTGGCTTAACAGATTTAGGAGTACACAATAATGGCTTCATTGGAGCATTTTATTCAATGGAAGCCAACATGATAATAATTAATAAAAAACCTTTAGCAAGGGTAATGCAGACAAATCCCTCAATATACAATTATTACTTATTTCACATAATGTTGCATGAATACATTCATTCAATCGGCTCTTTTGATGAAGTGAAGACAAGGCAGCTTGTTTACGAAATAAGCCAGCATTATTTTGGCGATGGGCATACAGTAACTCAGTTAGCAACAAACATTGGAAAATTTATGCCAAACCTGACATATCCTGTTGCAGGATTTCAACCGCCGACTGATATTAATATTGATTTTGTCATGGGAATTGATAAGAGGAATACTAACTATATAAATTAAAAAATGGAACATCAAAAAAGGGAAGAAATGAAAAGGTGAACAACATGGAAAATTTGCGAAGAAAATTATTAGTTAGATTATCAGAAAAGGAAGGAAAACTAAAAATAACAGGAGAATTATTAGGTAAAGATGAATTTGCTAAAGAAATGGATTTAGATATAGGGGAACTTGAGAGTCAATTAAATCTTCTCCAAGATGATAACTTATTAGAATGTGAAGCTATAACTCCAAATCATTTTGATTTTAGGGTAACTGCAGATGGACTTCGATTTTTACAAAATACAAGTGAAGATTAATTAACAAATTTTATTGAAACTTATAAAAAATGGCAAGTAAGGGATTAGTTAAGGATGAAAAAGGGTATGCTGACCCACTTGATAAGGTTAAAGAGGCTCTTGATTTCGTAAATAGAAAACCTAACGAACCGAAACTGGACGAAACAATCGAATTAAAAAAACAGATTGAAGATAAAAATAAACAAATAGATGAGCTTACCGACACTTTAAAACGATTGCAAGCAGAATTTGAAAATTATAAAAAATGGAATACAAAGGAAAAATCGGAATTTATCAAATATGCTCATGCCGATATAATTGCTCAAATGCTTCCTGTGCTTGACAGCTTTGAGATTGCATTAAAAAACACAAGCGACAAGGAAAAATTTGTCGAAGGAATAAAAATAATCTATGCTCAGCTTCATTCAATGCTTGAATCAGAGGGTTTAAGACCAATAAAGGCTGTTGGCGAAAAATTTGACCCTTACAAGCATGAAGTTTTGATGAAGCAGGAATCAGACAAGCCAGAAGAAACAATTTTGGAAGAGTTTCAAAAAGGATATGTACTAAATGACAAGGTTTTAAGGCATAGTAAAGTTAAGATTAGCGGTAAGTGAGATTTGGATGATTCGATATTAAAAATTCAATCCGCCTTCGGCAAAATATACAACTCGGCGAAATTTGTCTGCCATTAAATTTCGCCTCGATTTATTCATTGAATTAATGAATGAATAGGCGAGGATGAGGCTAATGACAGAAAGCCGAAGCCGAGCACAAGATATTGAAAATTGTGAAGCAATTTTCGGATTGAAAATTTAGATTATCAAAAATAAAAAAATCATTATTAAGGAGGCAAATAAAATGGCAAAGGAAAAAATAATTGGCATTGATTTAGGTACCAGTAATAGTGCAGCAGCAGCTTTGCAGGCAGGCAAGCCAACAATAATTCCAAGCGCAGAAGGAACAACTGCTTATGGAAAGGCATTTCCAAGCGTAGTTGCATTTACAAAAGACGGACAGATTCTTGTAGGTGAGCCGGCAAGAAGGCAGGCTGTAAGCAACCCAGAAAAAACAATAATGGCTGCAAAGCGTAAGATGGGTACAAACCACAAGTACGATATTGATGGCAAGGAATACACGCCACAACAGATTTCAGCATTTATTCTTCAAAAGATAAAGAAGGATGCAGAAGAATTTCTTGGAGAGAAAATAAACAAAGCTGTGATTACAGTTCCTGCTTATTTTGATGACAATCAAAGGCAAGCTACAAAGGATGCTGGCGAAATCGCTGGCTTAGAGGTTGTGAGGATTGTAAACGAGCCAACAGCTGCTTCTATGGCTTATGGCATTGACAAGCAGGATAAAGAGCTTAAGATTCTTGTATTTGACTTGGGAGGCGGAACTTTAGATGTCACAATAATGGAGTTTGGAGGCGGAGTTTTTCAAGTGCTTTCCACATCTGGGGACACACAGCTTGGCGGAACTGATATGGACCAATCTTTAGTTGATTACTTAGTTTCTGAGTTCAAAAAGACAGAAGGAATTGATTTGACAAAAGACAAGACAGCACTGCAAAGATTAAGAGAGGCAGCTGAAAAAGCAAAGATTGAGCTTTCAACAGTTTTTGAAACAGACATTAATCTGCCTTTCATAACAGCAACAAGCGAAGGTCCAAAGCATTTGACAATTAAGTTTACAAGGGCAAAGCTTGAGCAATTAATCGAGCCGATAATTAAAAGATGCAAGCACCCAATGGAGCAGGCAATGAAGGATGCAAAACTTTCTCCAAGCGGAATTAACAAGATTGTACTTGTGGGCGGCCCAACAAGAATGCCGATTGTAAAAAAGTTCGTTGAGGATTTTGTAGGCAAGCATGCTGAAAGAGGCGTTGACCCAATGGAATGTGTTGCAATGGGCGCAGCAGTTCAGGCAGGAGTCCTTGCTGGCGAAGTAAAAGATATTTTGTTGCTTGATGTAACACCGCTAAGCTTGTGCATTGAAACATTAGGCGGAGTATTCACTAAATTAATTGAAAGAAACACAACAATTCCAACAAAAAAACAACAGGTATTCAGCACAGCAGCTGACAATCAAACAGCAGTAACTATAAGAGTATTCCAAGGAGAGAGGCCTATGGCTAGCGATAACAAATTGCTTGGACAGTTCGATTTAATTGGAATCCCGCCTGCTCCGAGGGGCATTCCTCAAATTGAGGTTGCATTTGACATTGATGCAAACGGAATACTGCATGTGAATGCAAAAGACCTTGGAACTGGAAAAGAGCAGAGCATTAGGATAACTGCTTCGCAAAAATTAAGCGAAGATGAGATTGAAAGAATGAAAAAGCAGGCAGAAGAGTTTGCTGATGTTGACAAGAAAAAGAAGGAAGAGATTGAAGCAATCAATCAAGCAGATAATTTGGTTTATTCAACAGAAAAGCTGTTTAAGGACTTTGAAGGGAAAGTTTCAGGCAAAGAGCTTGAAGAAGTAAAAGGCAAAATACTCGAGCTAAAAGAATTGCTGAAGCCTGAAAACAAAGATGTTGACGCAATCAAAAAGAAAATGGACGAGATAAATGAGATGGTGCAGAAGATGTCAACAGAACTGTACCAGAAAGCAGGGCAGCAATATCAGCAAGCGCATAAAGGACATGAGCAAGAAGCAGAAGAAAGCGGCGGAGAAGAAGCAGAAGAAGAAACTGCTGATAAAGAAAACCCAAATAAAAAAGGCGACAAAGTTGTAGATGCTGATTATGAAGTGAAGGATGAGGGGAAGAAAAAGAGGAGATAATGATGATTAATGAAGAACAAAATATTATAAGATTAATTCTTCAAATTCTAAAAACCCGAAGAAGTCAGGAAAATAAAATCCTCAACATTAAAGAATTAAAGAATTATGGAATTTCTGAAGATAAATGGAATTTAGTTAAAGACACTTTTGAACGTAAGAGGTTAGTTAATTTCATAAATAACGACCATGGAACAAGTATTGGACTTAATGAGAATAGCGATTCATGTTTAAAAGAAATAGAAGAAGAAGAAATAAGGCATAAGGAACATTTAATGAAAGAAAAAGAGCTGAATTTTCAAGAAAGGCAGATACTAATAAATGAAAATCAATTACACATTCAAGCAAATCAAAATTATTTTAACATGGTTGTCGCTATTACAGGGACAGTTGTATCTTTGATTATGCTGTTAGATTTTCTAATGCGAATATTTGATTTAAAAGCAAACTCTTTGCCAGATTGGATACAGTTCTTGGGATTGATAGTAGCAGGTATTTTTATAGCATCTGCATTTAATTTTATTAAAAAACACATAAACCAAATGGGATGAATTGATACACAAAAGGCACTTACCACACAAATCCAAACCCCTCACCAATACCTTTATAAATATCCAAATGAATAAACAAGGTGATAAAAATGGAAAGAATAATAACAAATCCAAAGATAATGCATGGAAAGCCTGTGATAAAAGGAACAAGAGTGCCGGTGGATGTCATTCTTGGCAGCTTGGTTGGTGGGATGAGTTATGAAGAAGTGGAAAAAGAGTATGGAGTCAAAAAAGCTGATATAGTAGCTGCCATAGAATATGCTGCAAAATTTGTCATGGGCGAAGAAGTTAAGCCATTGAAGATAAAGGCATGAAATTTCTAATAGATGCGGATTCACCGTACTCTCTAATTGCGATTTTCAATAAATATGGCCATAAAGCCGTTCATGTTAGGGTTGCACTAGGCGCTGCCACAGATGAGGAAATTTATGATTATGCCCAAAAGAATGATTATGTTATTGTTACAAGAGATTTGGGATTTGCGGAAACATTCCTGAAAAACAAAGGGCTTGGATTAATTTTGATGAGATTGCCATACTATTTCACAGTTGATAAAATCAATAAAGTTTTTGATGAATTCCTAAATGAAATCAATGTAAAAGAGATGGTTAACTCTATTGTAGTAGTTGAACTAGGAAGGTATAGAACTAAAAAACTTTGAAAATGATAATCCCCACACGCGAAGAATGCCTGAAAATATTGAAAGAAAATAATGTTCCTGATAATGTTATTGCTCATTGCAAAGCAGTCTGTGACTTTTCAATGAAGATTGTAGATTTGCTGGAAAAGAAAGGGATTAATGTAAATCGTGATTTAGTTGCAGCAGGCGCTTTGCTGCACGACATCAAGAAAATAAATTCCGATGACCACATCATTGAAGGTTATGAATTCATAAAATCGCTTGGATTTTCAGAAGTTGCTTTGCTGATTAAAAAACATGGGCTTTACCATCTTGAAAATGAAGATTTTGTTCCAAAAACATGGGAAGAGAAGGCTGTTTTTTATGCAGATAAAAGAGTTAAAAATGACAAGATTGTTAGCATTAATGAAAGGTTTGAATATATAAAGCAAAGATATAAAAAAGATGATGTTGAAAAAGAGATTATGTTCACTAAAAAAATAGAGAAAGAGTTATTGGGAGATGAGAAATTGCAGAAATTAGCTCATTAACAGATACTCAATAAAAAATAAAAATCAACAAACACGAGAGCGACTTTTAGATTTACAATGTAATAAAAGTAAACCGCTTCAACCCCAAAATGAGTTGACGATTTAATTAAGTTGGATTAACAATCCAATGAATTTTTAATGTATTAATAGGCGAGGCAAATTTTAATGGCAGAAAAAAATTTGCCGAGCACTAAATATTGTCCCGAAGGGACAGATTGAAATTTGTAATTTTAAAAATACCTTATAAGAGTTGATAAATTTGATTCACAAAAACACTCCTTTAAAAGAAGTTTTAAAATTATCTGCTCCATGCAGGTGCAATGCCTGCAACAATGGATGCAAATATGGCTCAGGTTTGCTTATTGGAGATGACTCAAAAAACATAGCAGCATTTTTAATGGTTTCAGAAGAAGAACTAAAAAAAGAATTTTTGGAAGATGTTGAGTTATTCAATAAAAAGATGCTAAGACCAAAACTAGCAAGAGAAGGCAAAAAGCCATATGGCCAATGCGTATTTTTTAACGAGCAAAAAGGATGCACAATTCATGAAGTCAAGCCATTGGAATGCAAGACATCAATTAACTGCAGGGATTATGGCGAGGATTTAAGCGTATGGTTCAAAGTAAATTTTGTAATTGATGCTAATGATGCTGAAAGCATAAGGCAATACGCCCAATACATCAAAAGCGGCGGCAAATTAATTCAAGGAGCTGAATTGGAAGAATTGGTTCCTGACAAAGAAAAATTAAGTAAGATTTTGAGTTATGAGATTTTGAAATAGAAAATTTTTTGATTAGCATTTTTTAGATAACTTTTAAAAGTTATTGCGCTGTGTAAAATAGAAATAAACTAAAAATAACATCAATTTCGCATCAATAAAAAAATAAACTAAAACCAATAATGGAAAATTAATAAAAAATTCAAGATAATATAGAAATAAAATGCCAACAAAAGAAAAAGATTATTACAAAATACTTGGAGTAAGCAAGAATGCCACAAAAGAAGAGATAAAGGCAGCTTACAAGAAACTAGCAAAGCAGTATCATCCAGATTTAAACAAAAATCCTGATGCTGCTGAAAAGTTCAAGGAGATTAATGAGGCCGCTGCTGTGCTTGGTGACGAGCAAAAAAGAGCACAATATGAGCAGTTTGGAGCAGCGGGCGAGCAGTTTTCGGGGTTCCAGCAGGGGTTTGATTTCTCTGATTTCATGTCAGACATTGGCGGATTTGGATTTGATTTTGACCAAATTTTTGAAAACTTTTTTGGAGGAGGCGGAGGAGGAAGAACTAGAAGGAGGCAAAGGGGCTCTGACTTGAGGTATGATTTGGAAATTGAATTGGAGGATGCTGCGTTTGGCGCTACAAAAACGATCAACATTCCACGGCTTGAAGAATGCGAAAAATGTGACGGTTCAGGCGCTGAAAGTGCTTCGGATATTGTAAATTGTCCAGAATGCAATGGCAGAGGCGTAACAACAAGAACTCAAAGGACGCCATTTGGCCTGTTTTCAACAACAACAACGTGCAGGAAATGCAGAGGTGAAGGAAGATATGTAAAAAATGTTTGCTCTGAATGCGATGGCAAAGGTGTTGTAAGAAAGACAAGAAAAATAGAAGTAAAGATTCCAGCAGGCGCTACCGATGGCACTAATTTAAGGATTCAAGGCGAAGGCGAGGCAGGAGAAAAAGGAGTTTCAAGCGGTGATTTGTACATTGTGGTTCATGTCAAGCAGCACAAGATTTTTGAAAGGCACAACAGCGACATCTATGTAAAAGTTGCTATTCCATTTACAATAGCCGCATTAGGCGGTGAAATAGAAGTTCCAACTTTGAAAGGAAAAGCAAGCTTGAAAATACCAGCAAGCACCCAAAGCAATACTGTTTTCAGGATGAAGGGATTAGGAATTCCGGAATTGCATAGCCATCACGTTGGAGATGAGCATGTTGAAGTTTATATTACTGTTCCTGAAAAATTGACAAAAAAGCAAAAGCAATTATTGGAAGAGTTTGAGAAGGAAAGCGGGAAGAAGGGGTTTTTTTGGTGAAATGTTTTATTTTTATTCTAAGATTTTGGAGCCCCATAGAAACCCTATCCGTCAATAATCCAGTTTTATCTCATAAATTAACATTTTTATCATTAACTTCATATCTTCCAATAATAAAACAATAAAATAAAAAATATTTTCTTTAATTTT
>JACPMP010000099.1 GCA_016185915.1 Candidatus Woesearchaeota archaeon | reverse complement strand
TGAAAAAAATCTAAAGGAATTTTTAGATGCTTTTAAGGAAGTAAAATTTGATAAGTATTTATCAAATGAACTACTTGCAAAAGAACTAAACATTAAGACTTTTCCTACTTTTTTAATCAATAACAGAGTTAAGTTTAGTGGAGTTCATACAGCAGAAACTGTAAAGGAGAATTTTTGCAAGATGAATAAATTAAAGGAATGTGAAAAAGGTTTGTCAAAAAATTTAGTTTAGTTCGTTCACAGTCAGCAAATTAACCCTTGTTTCATTCTGCCTGACTTTTGAGTCCATCCCAATCAAAAACTTTACATTGCATTCTTCTGCAGCTTTTACAATTTCTCTTTCAATGCTTCCGTCAAATACAACAGCATGTGCATTGTTTATGCTTTTCAATGCTGTTTGTATCTCACTTACTGGAACTTTTCCTAATACTGAAAGCTTGTTGTCAATTATCTCAGCGCCGCGAGTGCCAATCAAATCTTCGAGCATAGACTTAAATGCATTTTTTTCCTCATTTGAGAGTTGGACAAATCTTCTGATATTTGGGACAGGATGATACGCTCTTTGCATTGGTCTTGAAAATTGCTGGGGTTGCTGTGGCTGCCTCCTAACAAGCTCCATAGCAGTTTTTTCCGGCTCTTTTGAAAGCTCAAGCTTTGCCTGCTCTCCTGAAATCCTGCTTCTTAATGCCTTATGAATCTCTTTTTTTGTTATTTCCTCAACTTCTTTTCCATCAGGGGCCTTTGTGACAAAATCAATGTCAGCAACTAATGTCAATTCCTTTATTATCAAATTGCCTCCCCTGTCACCATCTACAAAAACAGTTACAACCTTTTTCTGGCATAACTCTATGATTGTTTCAGGCACAGAGGTTCCGTTAATTGCAATAGAATTCTTAAAACCGTGCTTTAATAAGTTCAACACATCTGCCCTGCCCTCAACAACTATGATTTCATCGCTCTCGTCTATTGCTGGTCCTGATGGCAATCTGTCTTTTCCATATTCAACAATCTCCATAACCCTTACAGATGCAGCAACCTCATCCGCAATTTCCTGTGAGTCAGGCATAGTTTGCTCCATCATTTTCTTAAGCAATTCTTTTGCTCTCTCAATCACCATGCTCCTCTTGCTTATTCTTACATCTTCTATGTTTACAACCTCAATTTTAGCATTGCAAGGACCAATTCTTTGTATTATCTCCAAAGCTGCTCCGACTATTGATGTTTCAGCCTTGTCCAAAGAAGAAGGAATAATGATTGAGCCCTTTGTTTTTCCCGTCCTTGTTTCTGTATTAACTTCAATTCTACCAATCCTGCCTGATTTTTGAAGCTCTCTTAGCTCAAGATCCGCGCCAAGAAGACCTTCCGTTTGTCCAAAAATAGCGCCAATAACATCGGGTCTGTCAACTACTCCATCAATTTCGATATTTGCATGAACTATGTACTTTGCTGCTACAGGGCTGATTTTACCCATTTAAATCACTCTCCTAATTTTTTATAGAAGAAGCTATCTAACCAATAAACTCATTAAATAAATGAATTAAATTGATGAACATGATAGCTCTCCAGTTTGAGCATTTAGAACAAGTTATTATGCACAAAAAATTCAATCAACGATTCGAATTTTTTCAGATGTTACACTTCTGAAAAATTTTTCGTATTCGATGAAAAATTTTTGTTATAATTATGAATGATAATAATGAATGAACTTGTTCTAATGCTTTTTAATTATAAAAGTTTGTTGCCCGTGACACTAACCCCAAAGCTCATTGCTTGCATTTAGCGTGAGCTCCATTTGGTACTCTCGTGACGGGCTTAAATTGAGAAAGATAAGGAAGTATATAAATGTTTGTTAAGATTGATACTATTCAGTTATTGGCAGATTGCTGGATTAATGCAAAATTTTGCGATTTGATGATTGGTTTTTAGTCGAGAAAATAAATAGCAAAACCAATAAATTATCAAAAAATTGGCTATATGCCTAAGATTAAGAAGTATCTGATTTTCGAAAGGTTTTTATAGGAAAATTAAAATAAAAGGTATATGGTTCTTGCAATATACCCTTATGCTTACTTTTCAGTATTGCCTGATTCCACTTTAACAACAAGAATTAGGCAAAAAACTTGGAATCTAGACAGACTTTTCCCTGTCTACAGTGAAACAAAAAGAAAGTTCAAGCAATTAATGAAGGATGTCAAAAATAAACGAAGCAGTGTTGATGAACTGCAGCACCAAATTATACTATTAGCGACTGAGATTAGAACAACATTCATGAACTTGAAGCTTATTAATTTTTGTGATAGTGCCTTACTTTACCTGCATTTTAGGTTATTGCATCGGGTATTTAATCTTTGCAAAAAAGAACAAGCAAGACTAGAGAGAGAAAAGCAAATATCATTGCCAGAAGGAAAACTGAAAGACAAAAAAATTGAGGACATTAAAAAAGCAAAAGAGATTGTTGAAAGGAAAATAAAAGATTTTGAAGAACTAATTAGAAAGTTTGATATAGCAGAGCGCGAATTAATCAGAATTTCTGCTCTTCTGCTAAACAGATTGAGAAAACTAAGATGGAAAACAGAGAAAAGAGCGCAACAAGAATTTTCATTTGAGGAACTGACATTAAGAAGCATGGAAAATTTAAACAGGAAAATAAAGGTGGAGGCAATCAAAGTTAAAAAATTGATTCCTGAAAAAACATTTTTGTTAAAAAGGGTTGAAAGGCAAGGCAAACCCAATCCAGAAGATGTTATGAGACTTGCAAAACTTGTTGCAGATGCCATAGACAGCATAAGCAAAGACGCCTCTTATTCGTCAAAGCTTGTTGCCAAATTTCAAAAGGAAATGGCAGAGTTAAAAAGAGACACGGAAAAGCTTAAAAAGAGGGTAACAGAATGGGCAAGCAGAGAAAAGGCAGCAGAGATGATGGAGCCGTGCGACAAAGCCCTAAAATATCTTGAGGAAGAAGCCCATAAGGACGCAATGGGGGCTTTTAGGAATGCTTTTGTTGAATACAAAGAGGTTGCAAAAAATCAATTATCAGCAGCATAAAAGAGGTGCTTTATGGAAGTAAAATTATGGAAAAAGCCAAAAAACTGTATCATAATTGAGGGCTTTCCAGGCTTTGGTTTGGTTGGGACGATTGCATCGGAATTCTTGATAGAGCATTTGAAAACAGAGCAAATTGGCAAGATTTTGTTTAATGATCTGCCTGCAATGGTTGCAATACATGAAAACAAAATCGTTGAGCCATTGGGAGTATTTTACAATCAGAAATACAATATTGTGATTTTGCATGCTATAACAGCAGCAACGCATTATGAATGGGAGATGGCAGCTACTGTTGGAAAAATTGCTTCTGACTTGCAAGCAAAGGAGATCATATCTCTTGAAGGAGTTGGCTCAGGAGAGGAAAGTCAAGGTTCGAGGGTATTTTATTATTCAAACAATGATAAAAATGCAAAGCTTTTTGAAAAAGCAGGAATTGAGGCC
This sequence comes from Candidatus Woesearchaeota archaeon, assembly GCA_016185915.1. GTDB lineage: Archaea > Nanobdellota > Nanobdellia > Woesearchaeales > GW2011-AR4. The sequence continues at coordinate 1,027 of JACPMP010000099.1, read as the reverse complement.
TTAAAAGAGGGCATTATTATAGGAGTTACTGGAGCTATCCTTCTAAGAATTGAGAAGATTCCAGTTAGTTGCCTTTTTGCAGAGACTCATTCAAATCTGCCAGACAGCAAGGCTGCTGCAAAGGTAATTGAAGCTATTGATAAGTACCTTGGAATGGACATTGACTATAAGCCATTGCTTGAGCAGGCAGAGAAGTTTGAAGAAAAACTAAAAACAATACTCCAGAAAAGCCAAGAAGCGCAAGAGATAAGCGATAAAAAGAAGCTGAGTTATTTTGGGTAAATTTTTATTTTTAGTTCTCTTTTAGATTATAATTAATTATTAACTCTTTATTTTTAAGAGTTTATTGGATGCTTCTGATGAAATTTATGTTATTTGATGAATTTACGCATTAACGAAAAACACAATAAAAATAACAAAAACAATCTACCCTCTGCTTTGTTGCATAACTAAAGGAGTATACACTCAATAAACCCTATCAAAAACAGAAATATATTTTTTAACTAAATCGTTATGCAATTCAATCGCTTTTCTTCCTTTCTTAATCATAAAATCTACGAAGCTGAATGCAACATCGTGCAACCCATTTCTTGCTGGTTGAAAATCAAAGTTGTCTTTAATGCTTGAGCCTAAATTTGCCACATTATGTTGCTTGATCGTTTTTGCCCATTCTATTGAAAATGCAAATGCTTTTGCTTCCTCATCATGCTTGTTTGGCAATGTTTCTGTAAGCACATGCCCAATTTCATGGCCTATAACGAGCATTAAAACATCTAGGTTGCTTTCCCTGACAAATATTTTTTTATTATTTTCATTAACGGAAAAACCCAGAATGCCAGTATTCCATGCACCAAATCTTGAATGCAGTGCCTTAAATTCATCAAATGGCAGAATATTGATTGATATGCTTTCAGGTAATTTTTCCTTCACAAGAAAATCCGAAGGATTTTCTGTGCCACAAAAATCTTTGATTTTTGCTGGCATCATTAATTCAAAAACTTCTTCAGCAATGCTTCTTGCCTCATTA
>JACPMP010000072.1 GCA_016185915.1 Candidatus Woesearchaeota archaeon | reverse complement strand
CTCAGCAGCAACTTTTAATTTTTTCAATTCAATGCCTTTCTCCGCAGCAATTGATGCAAATGTCTGGGCAAAGCATGCAGCCAAGCCAAATAAGCAGTATTGCACAGGATCTGGCTTAATTCCTGAACCGCCCAAAAAAGGCGGACCATCGGCTTCTATAACAGTAACCCCATTTGGATGTTCCAAAGTTGATGCAAACTGCGGCTTTCCTTCAATAAAATTCCAAGTGCCCTCAACCTTTTTTACCTTTATTGCTTTGCTTTTGTCTTTCTTGACTTCTTCAACAAAAGTGCCTGCTTTGTCTAAGTTTATATTGTTTAATTTCATTTTTTGCCGCCTCCATTAAAATATTATTGTCAGTATTCCGAATATTATAAACAACATTGCTATTGTTATTTTTATTGTTTTTCTCGGTATTTTCTCTGCTAGTTTGCTGCCGATAAACACATTCAGGCTTATAACCAGCGCAAGACCCATCACTGTCCCAATAAATACAAGAGTGGGAGCAAGATATTTTGCAGACAATAAGGCTGAAGCAATCTGGGTTTTGTCTCCGAACTCGCTTATCAGTACAATCAAAAATGAGGTTGTTAAAGGCGTTTTGCTCTTAAATTTTTTTCTTTATCTTCAGACTTTTTCAGATAGAGTTTAGCAAATGTCCATAATCCTAATGTAATAAACAATATTCCTATTGAAATCTTAAGTATATTTGAAGATAACGAGAATCCGAACCATGCCCCTAAAGTGATAGCAATCCCGTCCATAAAAGCATGAGCGCTAAGAGACCCTACAAAAACCTTCCAAGGAGCGCGGTACTTAAGGGCTAAGCTTAAGATAACCAGCTGAGTTTTGTCAGCAATTTCAGATATTAAAGCTAATCCGAAAGCAGCCGCAAAAGGTTCAATAAAAGCCATTTTTATCCAAATGTCAGCACTTTATCAGACTCTTCACTTTTTCTTGGGCATATTTTTCCATAATTTTAAAATCCAGAGATAAACTAAAATTATAAGCCCGATTAATAGGATAGTATAGAGGATATTGACAAAACTCCAATACCCAAGACCATAGCCATAATTTCCCATCATGCCATAGCCCATATTACCTCCCATCATCATGTTCATCATTCCCCCGCCCATCATACCACCAGATTCACCACAATATATTGTTTTTGCCATATTAATATGGAATTGTTTTTCTGGTTCAGATCCTTCTTTTAAGCCCATCATTTTATGCATAGCTTCATGGGAATCTTCAGGATGCATTAATTCCATTTCATACTCCCCAATTATTTCTAGCTGAGAATCTGACAAACTTTTGCAATCAATTTTTGAGTCAATCAAGCTTTTAGCTTCTTTGATTTCTTGCTGTGTGATTGCACTTACTAAACTCAGGTTCAACAACAAAACTATGCCCACAATCAATGATAACAATTTTCTCATCTTTACCACCCTCAATCATATATGTAAACAACTATAACTATTTTGCCACTTAAATCGTTTTAAACCAACGGCATAAATCCGTTGACACTTTGAGGGACATAAAGTTCCTCGTGCTCACTTCGTTCGCAACTATCTAGTTTTTTGTAAATACACTCTGTATGTTTTTCCAATTCTTTCTCTTTGTATCAAACCTCTTTTATCAAGATTTGTCAAAGTAGTTGAAACCTTTGCTTTGCTCCAGTCCAATCTAAATCTTAATGAATCCTGAGTTATTTCTCCAGCTCTTTTAATTTCGTCTAAAATTTTCTTTTCGTTCTCTGACAAAGCCTTTCTTAGGATATTGTATTCTTCATCTTCTGCTTGTGTTCTAAATAGGTGTAACGAAACTAGAAATCCCAATCCAATGCCAAAAATTAATGAAACAAGATTTATGATGATGGCGTTTGTTGTAGAAAAATTCATTATATTTGTCCCCATCATTTCATTTGCCATTCGCATCATGGGTGTTTGAGTTGGTGTTAATAATAAACTTACAATTAAGAATGTCAAGAAATAACCGATTATAGCAACTAAAACAATCAATGCTATTTTTGAAACATTATCAATTTCCTTTAGATTTGGCTTATTCATCTTTACATCACAATTGCTCAACAATTTTACCATTCTTTCTTAATCTTTCAGTCAAAACTCCTCTTATGATGTTAAATGCCTTAATGATTTTTGGATTTGTAAGTTTGTAGTAGATATTTTTACCCTTTCTATTCGATGCAACAATGCCTTTGGACTTCATTATCGATAAATGTTGAGAGATGTTAGCTTGGCTTAATTTTGTCTTTTTTATGAGATCTGTTACTGATAGTTCCTTATCTCTCAGCAAATTAAGAATTTCTAGTCTAGTAGGATTTGAAAATACCTTACACATTTCAGAATGGATTTCATATAATTCTTTCATAATAACAAATTAGAATATTCTAATATTTAAATACTTTTTGATTTTGATTTAAAAATGTTGTTGTTTTTTGTAAAGATGCTACTAAAGGGTTCTTAAATTTCAATATGCAATGTAGCCACAAAATTTATATATAAGTTATTGGATGAATAAGGATATGAATTTTAAAGAATTTATAAAACCCACGATAACCAAAATAATTATATCTGTTGTTGGTTCCATAATCCTTACCATTTATATTTTTGCGCTGTTGTTGGCTCAGATAGGGCCTCTTAGTAATATAAATGATCGGATTGATTTTAAAATTTTAGAAATTGTTTTATGGCCGATATCTAAGCTTAGCACATCCGATTTATTCCTAAATATATTTATTGTTTTCCTTTACTTATTTATATTAACATACCTAATAATTTCATTCGTAATATACCTTATAAAGAAAAAATAATTTTTATTAAAACAACTTTTTAGATTATCTTATCAATACAACTTTCACTTTTTCATCAACATCAAAAACCTCTCCAAGAAACTGCTGTATTGTATAAATATTAGTCCTGCAGTGACTTGTTATTTCAGAAACTTTTATTTTTGAATTGCCTATTAAAGCCATGAATGGCAAAATTTGGTCTGCTAAATGTTTGTCAACTGGTGCTTTACTTTCAATTTCTTTTATAATGCTTTTAGCAGCTTCCTCTCCTACAATTTCTGCCCTTTTTCCTTGCTCGCCAAGAGCATCTGCGCCAAGCCTTATTGGATTGTTTTCATCAATATCATCTTCATTTTTAGAAAATATTGCCCAAAGTGTGATGCCGGAACCTGTTGATAAAGTATCTTGATATTCTGAGATTATTTTGATAGGTAAGTTGTATTTTTGTTTCAAGATTGATAATGCGGAATCTGCTTGCCTTTCTGCTACTTTCGCATTTTGTAAATCTTTTGAAGCGTGAGAAATTCCTTTTATTTGAATTGAATAATGCTGTTCAATTAAGTTATATGGATGGACATTTTGTTTTAAATGATGATGAAATTCATCAAAACTTGAAAAATCATTTAATTTGAATTTTGGGTTTATTTTTATCTCAATCTTGCCATTGCCTTTGGGGTAATATCCACTTTTTAATAATTTTGCCTCAACTTTAGCAAATCTTTGTAGTTGTGATAAAAGAACATTGTTG
>JACPMP010000102.1 GCA_016185915.1 Candidatus Woesearchaeota archaeon | reverse complement strand
GAAGCCATTGACTTTACTAATTGGTTAGCCCAACCCGAAAATCTTAACCTATTAAGTGATGAAATCGGTGTAGAGATAACTTTGATTAAAAAAGAAGCAGAAGTGGGAGAATTTCATGTTGATATTCTTGCCCAAGAACAAAACACAGAAAGGAAGATAATAATTGAGAATCAACTTGAAGAAACAGACCACGACCATTTAGGAAAACTTATTACATATGCCTCTGGATTAAATGCGGATATTATAATATGGATTGTTAAAGATGTAAGAGATGAACATAGAAAAGCGGTAGATTGGCTAAATGAACATAGTGATGGAAACATAAAATTTTTTATTATAAGGATGGAGTTGTGGAAAATAGGAAGTTCTCTTCCAGCACCAAAATTTTTTATTATCAGCCAACCTAATGATTGGGCTACTCAAATAAAAGAATCTGTTGAGGATTACGAAACTTCAGAAACGAAGTTATTACAGTTGGAATTTTGGAATCAATTTAAAGATTATGCTGAAAGTAAAAATACTACATTAAGGCTAAGAGGCACAAGACCGCAACATTGGTATAGTGTAGCGATAGGAAGTTCTGAAGCACATATGGCTTATACTGTGAATACTCAAGATAATAAAATTGGATGTGAAATCTATATACCAGATTCTAAAGAATTGTTTAATAACCTTGAACAGAATAAGCTCGATATAGAAAGAGAGATTGGAAGTAGGCTTGAATGGATGAAGCTGGAAGGCAAGAAAGCAAGTAGAATAAAAATATCTATTGATGGTGATATAACTCAAAAAGAAGAATGGGAAAAATATTTTGATTGGATGAAAAAGATTGGTGAAAAATTCCAAAATGTTTTTTATAAATATTTAAGAAATTAATTTTGCCTGCCTTTCTGTCTTTTCTTCCTTAATCGGTTTGCCTTTACCCCAGCCAGAATAATACATAACTGACTTTTCCTTTCTTACATTAAAAATCTGCTTCTTTTTTTTCTTGGCTTTCTCTTTTGCCACTCCTTGTTCCAAGATTTTAAGAAGTTTGTTATCCATTTTAATTTTATTTATCCAAAATGTTTTTAATATCCTCTTCCTCAAACTCCATAAAAGATTTACCTGCAAATTCAATTCGTGAGCTGACAGAGTCCCAGAGCAAAAGTCCAGTTAATTTTCTCTCGCCATAAATTAAAATTATATCAGGAGGCAAGAAGTATGAAGAGTACATATTTTCCTTTATGCTCCCTTTCGTTATCATTTCTGGGTCTATTTTTCCAAGCTCAACTTGCTTTGCTATTAATTTGCACGCATCAACAATTTCCTCCTGCCCATCGTAGTTAATGCAGAAATTAACAAAGAAATTATCGTATTCTTTAGTGCTTGCTATTAGATTTTTTAGTGACTCCACTGTTTTTCCTGGAAGATTATACCATTTCCCAAATACTGAAATTTTTATTTTTTGCCCTACGATAATGGAATTATTAACTAACTCATTAAAAAATTCTTTTATAAAATCGCAAAAAATCAGATAATCATCCGTGGATTTTTCAAAATTTTCCGACAATAAATGAATTGTAGAAATTGGGATATTTAAATGCACTTGCAATTCCAATAATCTGCCTAAACACCCAAAATATCTTTTACAGCCTTCACCTATTTCTATATTATTTTTTCTACACCAATCAGAAATATCGTCCAAGCTTATTGCAATATGTTTAGGTGTTGTCATAAAAAATGAGTATTAGCGCACCAATATCACTTATAAATAAAATAAATTTATAAACATTTTTATTTTTTAGGGGCGTAATGGCGTATAACTGGCTAGGAGCAGATTCTCTATCCCCTATTATAGCTTATGCTCTATCATTTGTCGCGCTTTTTGTTGGCTCAATCACCGACTTGAAAACAAGGGAAGTTCCAGACTGGGTTAACTATGGATTAATCGTTTCTGGAATTGGAATAAACTTGTTATTCTCAACAATTTACTCAAATCCCTTTTTTATAATAAACAGCATCATTGGGTTATCAATATTTTTCGGCATTGCATACATCATGTTCTATGCGGGGCAATGGGGCGGTGGCGACAGCAAAATATTGATGGGCTTAGGTGCAGTGATTGGCATTGACGTAGGCCTTAAAACACCCCAGTTTTTGCTTAGTTTTCTTATTACTGCATTGTTTGTAGGCGCAATTTACGGCTTATTTTGGAGCATTTTTTTGGCTTTTAAAAACAAGCAAAAGTTTTGGAAAGAGTTTAAGAAGATATTGTCTGAAAAGAGCGTTATTAAGGCAAAGAAGGTAATGCTGTTTGCATTAGTTCTGTTATTGATTATTTTATTTTTTATTAGATTGGACTATATTAAAATATTAATTCTGTCCTTGGCATTTTTGATGTTGACTACATTTTACCTCTGGATTTTTGTCAAAGCAATTGAAAAATCAGCTATGCATAAATTAGTTGAGCCAACAAAACTGACAGAAGGTGACTGGGTTGTTAACGACATTTTTGTTAACAAAGACTATATTTGCGGTCCAAAAGATTTGGGGATTGACAAAAAACAAATTAGAAAATTAATTGAATTTTACAGGCAGGGAAGAGTCAGGAAAATCCTAATAAAAGAGGGCATTCCGTTCGTACCTGCATTTTTTATTGCCTTTATTGTTGCTTTTGTATTTGATCCTTTGAGGTGGCTGCTTATATTTTAATAGCATATTAATTTAAAAAATTAAGGCACCCTTCTCATCTGCCTTGAAAAATACTCCTCTTCCTCATCTGATAGGATAACTGGCTTTGTAGCTTGTACGCTTGGCTTTTTCTCTTCTTTTTCAAAATGACCTATGTTCTTCGTCTGCTCTTTTAGTTTGAGTTCAACTGTTGACATCTCTTCCTCGCTTAATTGCTTTGGCTGCCACTGCAAATTAATTCCGTCATTCTCTTTTCTTGGAATAACATTAATAGTGAAATGGGCAACTGTTTGGCCTGCTGGAATCCCATTTGCTACAAATATATTTGTCCCCTGAGCCCCCAAAGACTCAAATATAGCACTCGATATTTTGTTGGAAACCTGAAATAATCTGCCTACTTCAATGTCAGGAACTTGCTCAATTATCGGGTAATGGGCTTTTGGCATTACAAAGCAATGTCCCGGATTTGCTCCGTTTACATCAAGCACTGCTAACACAAGCTCATCTTCGTAAATCTTCTTTGAAGGAACGCTGTTTGCAATAATCTGGCACACTAAACAGCCCTCTCTTGATTTAGCCGCCATTATTTAACACCCAATAATTTTGAAATTTCATCCAAATTAATGCCGCCTTTGGATTCTTTCTTTGGCTCTTCTTTCTTTTTTTGCTCTTGAATTTTTGGTGTTATGGGCTTTTCTTCTTCCTTTTCAACGCCAGTCAAGGCAGCAACCAATTTATTACCTACAGCTTCGATTTCCTGCTGTTCCATCGTTTTTTGGGGCAGAACAAAATTAACTCCATCATTATCTTTTCTTGGTATTATGTGCGCCATAAAATGCTGCGCCCTCTGGCCGGCTGCAATTCCGTTAGCTACTATTATATTAGTTCCTTGTGCATCAATGCCCCTAAGCATAGAGTTAGAAAATGCTTTAGCGACCATAAATACATAGGAGAGTTCATCATCTGGAATCTGAGGCATAATCGAGTAATGCTCTTTAGTCAAAAGAAGGGTATGGCCTGGATTTGCAGGGTTAATATCCAAAATTGCTATAACTTTATCATCTTCGTAAATTTTTTTAGACTGGACTTTGCCTGCAACAATTTGGCAGAATACACATTGCTTTTTCTGAAACTCTTTCAGCTCTTCAGGAGACATCTGTTTAATTTTTTCCTGCAATGCCCTCAATTGCTCCGGGCTTATGTCTTGCTCTGCCATCTTTTTATATGATTTGGTTATTTCTTATAAATATTGTTATTTTTTGCAATAAATATAAAAACAATTGATAAAAATATAACAAACTGAAATCCGATACGATAAAAATCCATTAACAAAAACCCATTAACGATTGAACATTAACTAAAATCAAAAAATAAAATGTCGAAAATTTTCCATCCAGTCTTTGACTGATGGTTGGAAACCAATG
>JACPMP010000105.1 GCA_016185915.1 Candidatus Woesearchaeota archaeon | reverse complement strand
GTTTGCTTGTAGGGCAAGAGCCGATTGAAGGCCTTTTATTAAAGCTTAATGGATTAGGACCTAAAATTGTTGTAATAACTGATGGGAAAAATAATTTATATGTAATAAATGAGAAGCATGTCTATACAGCTAAGCCGCCTTTTGTAAAGGTTGTTGACACAACCGGAGCTGGGGACGCTTTTGCCTCAACGTTTCTTTGCGGCATTATAAGAAAAAATGACATAGAGTTTGCTGTTAAATTAGGAATTGTAAATGCACTGTCAGTAATACAGCATTATGGAGCAAAAAACATATTGTTGAGCTTTAAAGAAGCAATGAAAGAGATGAAAAAATATAAGATTAAAGTGCATAAGAAGAAAATTTAACTTAATCTATCTCGCAAAATGTATTTAGGCGAACATTTTGAAACCGTTTTTATGTTTTAGCATAAAAATACATAGATTTTGAATCATAATCACTTAAAAATTTAGGCTCGCCACATTACAGGCTCGCATTTATTGGTATGTAAGCGTGAAGAACCCGCCCGGCAATGAATAAAGGCGGGAACCAATCTATTGGCTTGAAATTAAAAATTAGAAAGATATATAAACATGTTAATGTAGGAAATCTCCAATGGAGCGAAATCAAATTATTGTTTTGATTTTACTAATCATATATATTTTTACTAATTATCTATTTTATTTTTCTACAATTGTTTTACCTTATACTCTTTTAAATTTTGCCATTCCAATTATAGGACTAATCTTTTCCATTTTGTTGATTAGAGGAAAAAAATTAGGCTTTGGAATAACTTTTTTGATAATATTTTCATTACTCTTACTATATTGGTTAATAATTTATTTATTTACTTTTACAAGTACTTATAAAGAAGCCGAAGTTGCGCTAAATGACTATTTCAATCTAACCGAGTAGTTCATTGCTTAAAGTTCAAAAGAGTTGAGTATAGTATGGAAATCGATTATTTTTCAAAATTGGTTGGCATTTTTATAAGACCTCGTGAATTCTTTTCTAAATATAGTAAAGAAAAAGGAATCACAAAGCCGCTGATTTTTTTAATTATTACAACAGCAATTGTAGCTATAATTTCAATGATGTTTAATTGGTTTACTGATGGGAAACCAACTGCTTTGATTTATGTTTTTATCGATGTTATCATAACAGCTTTCTTATTTGCATTTTTATTTTCTGCAATTTTCCATGTTGGTGTAAAAATAGCCAAAGGAAAAGCTCCTTATTATCAAACCTTCAAAGCATTTGCATATACCTCTGCATTTGGCATACCATTTCAGGTAATAACTCTCTTGACAGAACCTTCCCCATATATAGGATTTTTAGGAGCAATTCTTGTTATATGGCTTTTATTAGTGTTAGGCTACGGTTTGAACAAATTTACAGGTTTAGCCGGATGGGTTTTAGGATTAATCTATCTGGTATCATTGGTTTTGTTTACAATTATTGGATTCTGGATTGAATATGGACTTTTAGATTTAATACCGGTAGAATACTTATGACAAAAGTACAAATTATTTTGGGAATAATATTCGTTCTGTTAGGAATAGCAATGATGAAATTCCCTAGACCTTTTGTTAAAATATTGTTCTCAAGAATTGGACCTAATGATTTTAAGGCATATTTTGGCAAAGATGAAGGGGCAAAATTTGGATTTTATATTGCATTTATACCTTTGATTATTGGGATATATTTTATTTATATCGGATTTTTGTCTTAATTTATTAACAGGGTTATGATTCCCTTTTACTTCTTATACCTGCCAGACTTCGCATAACTACGTTATACGGCTTCATACGAATTAGAAATTATATTCCGACTTAACTTTTTTCTGCTACGCAGACAAGTCCTGAAAAAGTACGCTTGGCGGGTACGGTTTCAAAATGTCTAATTTTGCTTCACTTCGTTTCGCAAAATTGGTGAAATTTTCGCTTCAAGTCCACTCGTCTTGCTCAAACCATGGTCAGCATAGAGAATTCTATTCCACACTAACCATCACATCATTTGCTTCTACTTTAACTTTATAAGTTGGCACTTTTGCTGTTGGCATAACTGGTGACACACCTGTTTTCACATTAAAGCGCCACCCATGCCATGGGCATGTCACAACCTCTCCTTCAAGAAATCCTTCTCCAAGAGGACCGCCTCTATGCGGGCATGTATTTGTTATGGCAAAAAACTCGCCATCTATGTTGAACAATGCAACTTCATTGCCATTAACATTTACAACCTTATTTTCTCCTGGCTTTAAATCACTTGTGCTTGCAACTTTGACAAAGTTTGGCATAATCAACACCACAATAAAAATAGCGTTATTAAATTATATATAAACTTTTTTGTTTTTAATTTTTGAATATGTCAAAAACCACCCGTCATAGATAGGTAGCATGAATACTTTGGCTATTACATAGCGTGGTTTTGGACATGTCGGAAATTTTTGCAAATTTCCGAGCATGCTCAAAAACACGCTACGTACTTTAGTGCGTAGTGTTTTTGACATCTTTAAGCATACTTTGTATAATAAATTTTTAGGATTTCAATCCGCCTTCGGCAAAATCTTGTGCTCGGGCTCGCTGTCTGCCACACGCTCGCCCTCGCTTATTGATTCAATATTTTAATTTAATGAACATATTCGAGGCGAAAATTAGTGGCGTGGAATGCGAGAGCTCGCTCTCGCTCGCTCAGCTACCCAATTTTCGCCGAGACTAAGATTTGTCGCGAAGCGATGGATTAAATTATAACTTCATAATATTAAATAACTTTAAATAAAAAACATCAATGAAATTTAGCTGCAATAATCAAAACCTTTATATCTATAACCACCATAATTATTTAAAATAAGAGGTGGTACTGTTTTGGGCAAAGAAAAAAAATTCATTCTTTGGTTTAACGAATTGACTATTGATGATGTTCCTTTAGTTGGCGGCAAAAATGCTTCTTTGGGTGAAATGTACAAAAACTTGACAAAAAATGGCGTTAAAATCCCAAATGGGTTTGCTGTTACTGCTTATGCCTACAATTATTTTCTTGAGCAAGCAAAAATAAAAGACGAGCTTAAAAAAATTCTTGAGGGTTTAGATACATCCAAAATAACAAACCTGAAAGAAAGAGGAAGAAAGGCACGCGAAGCAATTTTGAAAGCAGAATTTCCAAAAGAGCTAAAAGAAGAGATAATCAATGCTTACAAAAAATTATGCAAGCAATATGGTGCCAACACGGATGTTGCTGTTAGAAGCTCAGCTACAGCAGAAGATTTGCCTGATGCCAGTTTCGCGGGCCAGCAGGAAACTTACCTTAACATAAGAGGCGAGCACGCTTTAATTGACGCAACAAAAAAATGCTTTGCTTCATTGTTTACAAATAGGGCAATTTCTTATAGAGTAGATAAGGGCTTTGATCATTTTAAAGTTTCTTTGTCTGTTGGAATTCAAAAAATGGTGAGAAGTGACAAAGCATGTTCTGGAGTAATGTTTTCTATCGACACAGAGACTGGTTTTAAAGATGCTGTCTTGATTAATGGAGCTTATGGCTTAGGCGAAAATGTTGTGCAGGGCTCAGTTAATCCAGATCAATTCTACATTTTTAAGCCAACTTTGAAAAATGGTTACAAATCTGTAATAAGCAAAAAATTAGGCAGCAAGAAAATAAAGATGATTTACAGTGAGCATGGCACAAAGCACACAACTGAGAATGTCGAGGTAAATTATGAAGAGCGTTTTAAATTTGTGTTAAATGATGGCGAAATTCTAAAGCTTGCAAAGTGGGCTTGTATTATTGAAGACTATTACTCAAAAAAAGCCGGCAAGTTTAAGCCAATGGATATGGAGTGGGCAAAAGATGGAATTACAAATGAACTTTTTATTGTCCAAGCAAGGCCAGAAACAGTTCAGAGCCAAAAAAATATGAATATTCTTGAGGAATATGTGTTAAAGGAAAAAGGACAGGTTATCTTGACAGGATTAAGCGTTGGCACAAAGATAGGAAGCGGGAAAGCTCATGTAATAAAAAATGTTAATGATATGGGGAGTTTTAAGGCAGGCGAAGTTCTTATAACAGAAAAAACTGATCCAGATTGGGAACCGATTATGAAGATGGCTTCTGCGATTGTTACAAATAAAGGTGGAAGAACAGCTCATGCAGCAATAGTGGCAAGAGAGCTTGGAATCCCTGCAATTGTTGGAACAGAGCATGGAACAGAGGTTGTGAAAACAGGAACTGATGTTACAATAAGCTGTGCGGAGGGTGAGGTTGGAAAAGTATACAAAGGAAAATTGAAGTTTGACATCCGCAAAGTGGATTTAAAAAAATTAAAAAAGCCAAAAACAAAGATAATGATGAATGTTGGCAATCCAGACCAAGCATTCGAGTTCTCTTTCATACCAAATGATGGAGTTGGCTTAGCAAGAGAGGAATTTATTATAAGCTCTTACATAAAAGTTCATCCCTTGGCATTATTGCATTTCAACAAACTCAAAGACAGGAAGATAAAAGAAACTATTAGTGAATTGACTTACGCTTACAAAAACAAAGTTGATTTCTTTATTGAGAAGCTCACGCAAGGAGTTGCAATGATTGGGGCAGCGTTCTATCCAAAAGATGTAATTGTGAGAATGTCTGATTTTAAAAGTAATGAATACGCTAACTTAATTGGTGGCAATGAATTTGAGCCAAAAGAAGAAAACCCAATGATTGGATGGAGAGGAGCTTCAAGATATTACACCGGAAACTATAGAGAGGCATTTGGTTTGGAATGCTTAGCGATGAAAAAGGCAAGAGACGAGATGGGATTAACTAACATAAAGCTTATGGTCCCTTTTTGCAGGACTGTTGAAGAAGGCAGGCTAGTTATTGCTGAAATGAAGAAATATGGATTGATTCAAGGCAAGAACGGATTAGAAATCTATGTGATGTGTGAAATCCCTTCAAATGTTGTTTTGGCTGATGATTTTGCAAAGATTTTTGACGGATTTAGCATAGGAAGTAATGACTTAACGCAGTTAACTCTTGGCTTAGATAGAGATTCTGAATTGGTAAGCAGACTTTATGACGAGAGAAATCCTGCTGTTAAAAGAATGATTTATGAGGTTATACATAAGGCGAAGAGGAATAAGGTCAAGATCGGACTGTGCGGCCAGGGCCCATCGGATAGAATTGACTTCGCTGAATTTCTGGTAAAATGTGGTATAGACTCAATTTCATTGAATCCAGATACTGTACTAAAGACAACTATAGCAATAGCTGAAATGGAAAAGAGATTAAGAAGGAAATAAATTATTTTCTATAAAGTAATTAAATAAAAATACTAATTTTTAAATTTATTACTATATTGAAAATTAATAAAATTATAGTCAATACTATTAATTAAGTTAATCGTACGAATCCTTTTCTTACTATTTCCCTTTCCATTGCTTCATAAAGCTCTGGTCTTTTATTGGAAAGGCCAAAACCTAAGTCAACATAAAATTTCAAGATAGGCAAAATCTCAGAGCTATGCATTCTTCTGGATTGTTTCCACTTTTCTCTTAGTGGATATACGTAAAAATCACAATAGGCCACATCAAATGCCGGATTTTTTGCTTTTTCTTCGTCTAAATCTGAAACTACATAAGTAAAGTTAGCTTTCCTAAAACCAACAAACCTTTTCAATCTTACCTGAAGTTCGTAAGAACGTCTGTAGCGAGCGATGTATCCGTCAATCTCTTGTCTAGTCATGCCTGCGGTAATATCCTTAAATGACTGGCTTTTTCTGTGGAAGTCAGTTTTTCTATCGGGATTAGGAGGCAAATCAGAAACTATAATGCTAAGCTCTTTATAACCAAATCTTTGCATATCTCTTCTAAATAGTTGCAAAGTAGCTTCAAGCAACTGCTTTGCTAAAACACCTTTTCTTTTTAAATATTCCTCTGCCATTTTTTTTGCAAGAAAGAAGTACCACAAACAACCTAAACAAACAGTGTTGTTAACACGAATTGTGCTGAACATCGATGCCCCAACTGGAACAGGGCCAACTTTCACAATTAAGATATGATAAATCTCGCCATTTTTTCTTATTCTTTCATACCTCCATCTTAAATTATCTTTTAGTTCCTTTAGTGGCAATAATTCTCCGCTGTCGGGGAATATTTCCTTGAAAATTTCATCGTATAACCTCTTAAAATCAGGGCTGTCTGGACTTAATGCCTCTTCAAAACTAATTGCTCCTTCAGGTTTTGACTCTACAAACCCAAGAAGATACCTTGCCTCATGCTCAACCTCAACAGCAAATTTATCTAATCTTTCTTCAATTGACATCTCATCTTTAAGCATAAAGAAAAATTGGCCATGTTGCTCATAATCCAATACAATTTTGCCGCTCCAAGTATTCTTAATGAAAAAATTTTGTTTAGAAATCAAAAATCTCAGATTTACCAATATGTCGCGAAAGCGATCCAAATGCTCCTTTAACTTTTCAATCAATTCTTCAATGCTACGTTGTGCTGTAGTTCCTGTTTCTACAGCATTCCTTGCTAAAAGAACTTTAACAATTGACTCTTCCTTAGTTTCAAGCTCAAGCATTTTGTCAATCAGTTTTGTTAATTTAACATTTATTCTTTTAATTTCTCTTATAAAAGAATCAAATCTTTCTGTATGCCTTCCGTTTTCCCATGCATCAACTACACCTCTTATTTTTGATAATTTTTCTCTAAATAAGTCGTGAATCTGCTTAAGCAAATTAATATCTTCTTGTGCTTCCACTTCTAATAACCCAATAACATTTCTTCCATCTTTCGAAAATAACTCAGTAAAAGTCATTGAATGTTATATCTAAGATGACCATTATATATATTTTTCTAATAATTAATTTTCAATATAGAAAATTATCTGAAACGTTATCACTATCTAGTAAATAAAATAGAAAGATTTAAATAGTAGTTATTATATGAATATTAGCTATGGGGTGGAAAATTTAAGATGACGAAAGATCGAAAAGATAGGCAAGTACCTCCAATACTAAAAAGAGGAGGTCCTATGAATTATGGCAGAATTGAAGCTAAACGAAAGTTATATGCAGATAAACATGGAGATAAATATGTACCCGCTATACACCCTTCTAGAAGATTAGCAGAAGAAAATCTATTGAGTGACTTAGAGTTAATTGTAATTAATAATCAGAATGTTAGCCAGCATCTCGATGTTCTTAAAGAAGCGAGGAGATTAATTTATAACAGCGTGATTCAAGAGGGAAGGAGGAGATTTGGCCCAGAAGCATCTGAAAAAATCAAAAAGTTTGCCGATGGTAGAGTTATTGATTACAAATGGGCAAAGAAAGAACTTTCTGATCCTACAAATGAAGGTTATGCATGGTATGTGGCACGCCACAATGGCAAAGTGGTTGCTTCTGTTGTAGTTGATGTTTATGGTGTTCCAAGGCCACAAGCAAAAGGCACAAGCCCATTAGTTGACGATGGCAAGCACCAATATACCGCCCTTTATTATGTTGCTTCAGCAGACAATAAATATCAACCTGCTCTGGAACCCTTGGTTCGATATGTCATGCAAGCGGCAAAGGAATTTAGCTTATCTAAAGGAAAAACAAATATTGGCGTGATAACAGACGACTTAATAAGTGACGATATATTAAAAAAAATCGGTGCTAAGTATTTAGGAAAGTTAGGGGTGCCAACACTTGATGATATACCTGATGAAGATTATGAAAAAGTTAATTTTAGAAAAGCTGCTGAACAAAAGATTTCAGTTGTGCCATTTAGAAAATTGACAAAATCTGAGGTAGAAAGAATGGTAGCAAGATGGCTCGATGAGGGCTACAACCAAAAGGCCCCGGGTGAAGCTAGATATAAACCATTAACTGCTACGCCGTCCTATAAGGCATTCGCGAGAAGGATAGATGCACAACCGGGCAGATATGCTAAACTTCAGCCATTGAATATAAGTAAATAGTTTACTCTATCTTTTTTACTTTTTTTGAAAAACAAAATATTATTAAACAACATCTTTTTAAGTTCAATTTAATGAAACTCTTAGTAGAAATAGAAGACCAGCTTGCTGGAATAGCAGCTGGGATAATGGTGATTGCGTTCACTGAGAGATATTTTAAAATACCATACAGCAAAACTTTGCTAATAATATCCTTAATAGTATTTTTCATATTCCTTATTTTAGATATAATATACAACTTTATTGATGTGGGCGGCCAGCATATTGGATGGATGCTGCTTGGACTAATACACTCATTGATAGAAATGGCGCTTGTTGCTTCATTATTTTCTTGGTTAATAAAAATAAATATACCTTATTTAACAGAATTGGTTGTGCCGTATTTTGATAATCCTTCAATAGTTCTTGGAGTCGGATTTTTCTTTGTGATTGGCAGCTTGATATGGCTTGTAATCTATTTTACTGATTTTTGAGCAAAATAACTTAACTAGACTAAATCTTTAATATTGTTTCTTATTTTATTATAAGTTACATATTTAAGTCTTTTAATTTTTCAATCCGTGCTTCGCACGATAATTTGTGCTCGGCTTTTTTTGCTTGCCATTAAAAAAAGCCTCACCCGTTCATACACTATCAATATTGAATCAATTCGAGGCAAAAATAGTGACCTGTGAGCGAGTTCGCTTTTGAACGAGCTCACTCGCATGTCACTGGCAGTAAAAATTTTTGCCGAGTGTAAATATTGTGAGCGTTAGCGAACTGATTGAATTTTTTAATCCTTTTCATTGTTCGTGTTTCTTATGTAATAATGAATCAAGTTTTAGAAATTGATGTATTTAACCAATATAAATCTATCCTTCTTTCTTGCCAAAACCAAATATAGAGAATCCTTTATAGCCCAAGTAAATAAGTATAGCCAATGCAATGCCTAAAATAACAAATCTTGCCCAGTCAGCTAACTCGCTCCAATAGTTCATTGTCCCATAGATTATGGTTAAGACTCCTCCCCCAAACAAGCCTGCACTAACACTTGTCAAATGCAAAACAGCACCAATGATTATAGTAACAATCCCAACAATTCCGCTTATAATGAAAACATTCCTGAAGTATATGTTCCTTGCTTTGTTGAAATCAACATTGCATGAAGTGCATTCCCTTCCAACTTGGCAGCCCTTTTCATCAAACTCGTAGACAGCATCAGCATTTTTTTCTGCACAACTCTTTCTGAATTTGTCGTATTCAAAATTTGCCTTTGCACAGACATTTTCTGCAGTCTCTTTAATTCTTACGGGATAAGGCTCGTAATAATGACCTTTTCCGGAGACGAAATCAATCAATGTGCCTATTCTGCAAAAATCCTCATATTTCGGCTCTTTGTAAAATGCCTTAATTCCAAAAACAACAAAGAATACAAATATTACAGCAATGCTAACTCCAAGTATTGTTTCTTTTATTTTAAATGGCATTCTATTAATAAATCGGTTGGAATATAAATATGTATTTATTTTCGGTTCTGGTGCATTATCGGTTGGTGAAATAGCTAGTGCGTTGTGGTTGGCAAATATATTAAATCATTTTGATTTCAGAAGACTTATTTAATAGAGAAGAAAATTTATTTTTTTATTAAAGTCTTAACATTTTTGCCAAAATGTTCCATTTTGGTAACCCTATCTAATTTTAACATTGCTAAAGTTTCGATTTCTAAATCATCAGAGTTTTTTTCTCCAAATTGAGAGAGTATTTTATCAGCTTTAGCTTTAAGTCCAGGCTCTAATCCAAGTTCAATACTCACAGCTTTAATTGGATATTCTGTAACCAATCCAGTATTTATTAGAATAAAATAATCTTCCATTACCTTAAAGCTGAATACTCCGTAATGATATATTATAAAATCATTATTTAATAACCCGTCATTCACTAATTTGTTAGTCTTTAAGTCATAATGTTCAATTAAGAACATTAACTTCATTAATTTTTTCCGACCTTCAATGTGCTTCTTAGTTTTATTAATTATATAAAACATTAACTTCTGAGAATCCGATAATTTAATATTAGTAATACTCATTAGTCATTAATAGTTAAGTTTAAATCTTCTTTTGTATATCCTCACATAGAGATTTAAGATTGTTACCATCTGAAATCTCTTTATCTATGTGCCCTATTATTATGCTTGAATTAAGCTCCTTTATTAACTTTTCTAAAACGTAATGACTTTCCATAATATTTTTTAGATACTTATTAAGTTTTCCTGAGTTTTCACTTTTAAGTATTCTATTTATCAAAAAGGGGTGTGCACATGCCACAACGTATAAATATCTATTTTTATTTTCTTTATTATGTAACTTTATCTTATCGATAAATTGTTCAAAATAATCTGAAAAGTTACTCCACTTTATCATTCTTTTTAACTCAATATATGTATTAGCTCCGACCAACTTAAGGTCAAAACCTCTTGATAATATTGGATCACACTTTATCCCTAATAATTGTAAATGTTTAGCTAATAGTAACCTGCTAAGAATATCTGTACCAATAAACTCTTTTTCAAAAATATGAAAGTTTTGCTTTTTTAAATAAGGGCTAAAAGTTTTTTTATTATCATCTAAATACTCTTTCAATAATTCTCTTGTTTGATTTCGGTAATCTTCTGTTTCTTTTGATGGAAAAAATTCATGTTCTTCAAAAATACTTGAATCAAAAATTGAATAATAAAAAATTTTATTCAGTAATTTTTCATTAACTTTCATATGGGCAATTGCGTCCCTTAGTATTTGGGCATTTATTTTTGGTAATTTTGGCATAAATTAAAAGTCAAGAACATATCTATAAAAACATTTTCATTATAGGATGTCAACCAATTAAATATACAAAGAGATACTTATTTTGCACATAAATAGAGTTAGTCTGTGTGCAAAGCTCTATTTAAATCAACCTTAACGCAACGGATTATCAAGAATTAGGCAAATCAACCTTTAATGCACCAGAACCTTATTTTCAATAATTATATAAACTAATGAATCGTTTAAGATTAAAATGAGAAAAGCACAAATTACCTTATTTGTATTGCTTGCCCTAATTATTTTTATATCTTTCAGTTTTATTGTTTATCTTAATAATGAGGAATCTAAAAACAAAATTTCAAAGTTTGAAGCTTCATTTGAGCCCATAGAAAATTATGCGAATAATTGTGTTAGATTATCTGCTCAAAGGTCTATTTTGGGTAATGCTTTGCAAGGTGGTTTTTATAATGAAACAAATGATGTAATTTTTTACTCCTTTTTTATAATGCCAGTTTATTCAAAAGGAAAAACTAAAAATGTGCCATCTTTAAGCAAATTGAAAGAACAACTTGAGTATAGTTTTGA
Source organism: Candidatus Woesearchaeota archaeon (assembly GCA_016185915.1). GTDB lineage: Archaea > Nanobdellota > Nanobdellia > Woesearchaeales > GW2011-AR4. The sequence continues at coordinate 6,517 of JACPMP010000105.1, read as the reverse complement.
CGATATTGCTCTTAGCTGCATTGATGGTTTTAAAATTTTTAAAGACGAGCATTTTGAAGTAAATTTTGAAATACCGAAATCTAAAGCAACAATACTCCAAAATGAAGTACAATTTGATGTGGATTTTAGTATAATCGCCAAAAATAAAGACATAATTAAATCTTTTGAAAAATTTTCAGTATCTATACCTTCTCGCTATATGACAGTTTATAGAGTTGCAGATAGAATCGCTGAAGACTTCTACAAAGAACCAAATAAGCTCTGCGTAAGTTGCTTGATTGATTATGCCAATGAGAATGAGCTAAATATCTCAGCAACAAATTTTGGAAATGCGACAGTTGTCACAATAATGGATAGAAAAACAAAAATTGGCAATGAAAATCTGATTTTTAATTTTGCCCATAGCAAAGGTGATTTAGTTGAATAAGAAATATTTGATATTAATTTTGTTTTTGGTTGTATGCATTGTTTATGCACAAAAAAATAATATGTGGGATTCAGAAAATATGACGTATTTAACTCCCGATGACATAATCAAAGACCCTTCAAATGCAAGAAAGCACTGGTCACAACTTTCCTCAGAACAAAAGGATTTAGTTTATGCAAGAGTAGATGGCCTTAAAGAATTCTCTGATTTTTTTAATGCTGAAAAAGGAATAAAAAGCTTAGATTTAAAATTAGGAAAAACTTTTTACGATGGAACAAAGCTTGTAAATGGTGGTACAAAAATTTCTACTGATGATCTCAAAAATGCTGAAGTTGTTGCATTAGCTGAAGGAGGTTTTAAGATAAAGTTCTTGGATAATTCTGATTTAAGTAGTCTAGATTTCAATGGAGGAAAAAATGGCATAAGTTTTGAAGGGAATAATCTAAAATTTAAGGAAGGATTGCTAAGCAGAGGTGCTATTACATTATTTGATTCAAATGTAAGAATAGGGCCAAATTCTATTTTTGTAACTAATAAGGTAGAATTTACAACAAAAGATAAGGAATTTGATTTATATTATATGGAAACTAACAAGCAAAATCAATTCATTGAAATTAATAAGCTCGATAATAAAATCAGGATAGTTGGAGATGGCATAACAGCTGAATTTCTTAAAGAGCATGAGTTTGAAGAATTATTTGTAAGAGGAGAAATAACTGTGGTTAATGGTGATTATATTTTGGATTTTGATGGGCAAGGAAACTCATTTGTAAGAATTCCAATCGGAAATCCAACTAGTTATCTTGAAATAAGTGATGAAAATGCACCAGATAAAAAATATGTTTTAGATCCAAGTAAAGACAATCAAAACCTCAAGGGATATGGCGGGTGTGCCCCAGCCACTGGTTTTGCAGTGCTTGAAATAACTGGTAAAACTACATATGGAATATGCAAAGGACCTCTTATTAAAACTGGCAAGAGTTTTAATGCAGCTCCAGAGTTTCCATACAAAGTAGAACTATTCATAAATGAAGAGCAGATAGGAAAAGTGAAACAAGAATTTATTTTAAAGCATGGACGTGAGCCAAACTTAGAAAATAAGAAAGATTTAGAGAAAATAGGCGAATTGATTAATCGGCATGTTACAGACCTCAAAATAAGACAGACATTTTTATTTGACAAAACATTCAGCACAGCTCAAGCTTATGCTGTAATCGCTGTGTTGCTCGGAAGATCTAATGTGTACCCTAGTCTATGGGATTTAGGCGACGTCAATAAACTTGTTCAACTTGCAAAAGAAGTGAGAAATGGTGATACTGTAGAATATCAGCTAAGTTCTAAAGAAGGATTAATCACAGCATACCCAAAGAACGCACCTTCTATGCAAATACCAATTTCACGCAAAATATTAGATGGACTAGCACAGAATTTCTATAATCCAACTGTCAATTCTGCACCAGATGAGTCAAGAAATCTTCTCAAGCCATATTTTGCCAGCAAGAAAGTGGCATTAAAGTAGTTCTATGCACTATACCCACTATCATAATTATTCTTAGGCAAGTTTGCAATAAACATTATTTTCAATATAGAAACAAAAACTATATAAATAAGTTAAACATTATGCTTATTATGAAGAAAGGCAGACCAGTAAAATCAGAGATAAGGCAGAATGTTGTCGAGATACTTCACTTTGTAAAAAGGGCGTATGGGTATGAGATCTATAAAGTTTACACTGCAATATTTCCAAAAGTAACTTTAAGAAGCATTTATTATCATTTAAAGAAAGGGGTTGATTTAGGAGAGTTCCAAGTTAATAAAGTTGAAAAAGAAAAAGGGGAATATTCATGGGGCACAGAGGCAGAAAAAATCTATTATTCTCTTGGGCAAAATGCAAAGCCAACTGGCAATGACAGGGTTAAGGAGTATGTAGAAAGCAAGCAGAAGGGATAATCAAAAGAAATTTGGATTCTATTTTAAAATCTGATAAGTGTTCTAAATATAAATAAAGCAAGTATCGCTAATAGTCCTATAATCAAGAATATGGGGGTTAAAACAGCTATTGCAGACTTTCCATAAGTGATATTATGCTGGCGAGAGATTCCTATGGTCATTAAAACAAGTGCGTATAAATAACCCAAAAACCCTGCGACAGGTATCAAACCAAACATAGCTGCAGGAATAAATGAATATGCATAAGCCTTAAAGGTTTCTGTATAGCGCCCTTGTCCAGAAAAGATTATAACTACAAGATGTACAAGAGCAGCATACAAGCCTCCAAGCAATAGCGCAATGATTGGCATCAAGATAAGCATAAATGGTCCCAATAGTCCAAAAAAGCCCATTGCCATATACCTAAACGGACCTGCAACAGCGCGTAAAAGCATAAAGCTTAGACCATATTGAGCTGCTGCAACTGCTAGATAAACAACTAAAAGAGCTATTACGCTATGGTATATCTCCTTCTCTTCTTTTATATTATCAAAGAACAGCTTTGGATTAGAAAATAAATACTTTAACTTATCCCAAAAATCAAATTTTTGAGAAGCTTCGCTTTTTTTGTTTTCAACATACTTCAAAGCTCCATCAATGTCCTCCTTTTTATACTTCTTTTTTATTAGAAAATCCCTCAATTGTTTTTCCGTGTAGCCTTTTGTTTCCTTGCTGTTTATCCATTCAATCAACTTTTGGTTGACCATTTAATATCCTATTAATATTAAGTTAATAAAACTTTTGATTTGGTTTAATTTTTATGAATGTAAGGATAAAAGTATTTTATGTAAAATAGTAAATGACATAAGTAATTGGACAATTAGTCTTTAAAATTAAATAGTTAAATGCATCTTCAATCCGCCTTCGGCAAATTTTTGGATTCTTAGTTTTGATTTAATTTTTCAATCCGTGCTTCGCACAAACGCTTGTGCTCGGCGTTGCTGTTTGGCCACATCGCAACGCCTCGCCTATTCATCGAAAATGGATTGAATTTTGTCCTAAAATTAATGTCACTCTAAAACCGAAACATATTTAAGGAAGCATTAGAATAATTATAGAATAATGGTTAAAATCCAGTATATCTTTTATGTGATTGGCATAATATTCCTATTTTCTACTATCTCTTACTTTGCTTATCAGTACTTGTTTGATTTATCCGACATCGTTAAGACAATTATTTTAGTTTGCTCAACGGTAATCTTTTTTTTCATAGCAGAATTTATGGCAGAGAGGGACATCTAAAATGGCATACTGGTATCCGTACGTGGGATATGGCGTATTTTGGATTGCTTTCATCGTATCAATAATACTTTTTGCTGTTAAAAGAAAATTCTATCCAATCATGTACTTAATATCGATATCACTTTATATCTTTACTGTAGCATTTTTAGAGGTTTTTAAATTTGGCAAAAATGGAACTCTTCTGATTTTAGCGTTCTCTTCGATTGTTATGATCGGCTTAGGTTTGTATTTAACTAAGAAATTTAAGAGTTAGAAATATGAATCTTAAATTAATCCTAGGAATTGTTATGCCCTTGGTTGTGATAATCTCACTAATAGTATTGAGTTCTTCAAATGCAGGATTTTACATTGAAAAAGAAACTGAAAAATCTTTATCATATAATTCAGTATTTACAAGCCAAAATCAAGCAGGTGAAGTGAAAATTCAGACAATCACGTTAAAAAATGATTATTTTTTACCCAAAAAAATAGAAATGCCAAAAATTATTGTATGCCTTTATGATGCTCAAGGCAAAATTAAAAGCCAAAATCTTTATGTGAGATATAACGAAGGCAAAACTTCTGAAATTCCAAAATCATCAGTTTTTGGTGAGCTGCAATCAATCTCCAGAGCTTATGATTATGGGTATTACACTGCAACTCGAATAGTAGATATACCTGCTCACAGCAAAAAAGAACTCAAACTGATGGTGCAGCCAAAAAATATTTATAATAATTACGATTACAATAATAAGAACAGTGAGGCAGAATTCGATGAGGTATTGATAATTGAGCCAAAAGAAGACAAAGATAATTATTACTCTTATTACAATTCTTATGATTCTTGTGCAAATTTGCATGACAAGGACATTGATAGCGCAATTCATATAAAAATAGAAATTCCTTTTGGTAATCTGCAATCTGAAGTTGATATTTCAAAATGTTACTTATTGCAGGACCAAGCCAAGGATTCTTGTATATACAGCATTGCTCAGTTTAACTTAAATGTTAAAAGTTCAGGAGTAATTCTTAAACTTTGTGACATTATTATAGACAAAAATTCTAGGAATCTGTGTTATATCAATGCAGCTGGCAAATATGGTGATGTGGGTATTTGTAGCAATATACTTAATAATTATACAGCTAATGAGATAACAATTAATAATGTTGCTAGTACTGTTTCTCAATGTTATTCAGCAATTGCAACTAATAGTGGCAATGTAAGCGTTTGTTATAAAATGCCAGAACAATTGCCAGGCACATTATTCTCTAGTCAAACAGTAGAATCGCAAAAAAATACCTGCATAGTAAATTTTGCAGGCAGCAAAGGTAATGTTGAACTATGCCAATCTATTGCAGATGAAGGCCTAAGAAATAGTTGTTATCTGCAAATAGCCAGCAATTTTGGGAACTTAAATGTTTGTGATAATATCACTGCCAACTCTAATCTCAAGGACACATGCATAGCATGGGCTGGAAATAAATTAAGAGATAAGTCTGTTTGCAGCACTGTCAAAGATGAAAATTTAAGGAAATATTGTTTAGGAATAACCTAACTATATTAAAAAATGAACCTAAAATTAATATTTGGGGTTATCATACCAACAATTCTTGTTGTATCTTTAGTTATACTTGAAGGAAACTGAAAAATCAGTTAAATTTAATTCTTTAGTGACAATTGATAATCAACCAAGAAGCAATATCCCGGTGCAGACAATCACCTTGAAGAATGATTTTTTTATTCCAAAGCGATTTGACTTGCCAAAGATGATTGCATGCCTGAATGACAAGGAAAGTGTTAAGAGAAGGGAAAATCTAAATGTGAGATATAGCGAAGGACGCTATTCAAGCGGTTCCGATATACCTTTATTTTCTGACTTGTACTACGATTCTTATTCATATTCAGCACAAAATGTAGAGATTCCAGCAAATGGAAAAAAACAGGTGAAAATACTGCTCGAGCCAAAATATGTCTATAATTATAATAACCAAAACCAAAATCTTTTTGACTCGTACAAAGATTTTGATGAAGTTTTGTTAATTCAATCTAAAAATAAGGGCAGATATTCTTATACTTATTGCGACACACTTGATGATGCTGAATTAGAGGACGCTACCCATATAGCCATTACGGATAAGCCGACTAGCAGTAAATCGGGGTTTGAACAGCTATTTGAACAATCGAGGTGTGCATTCCAATCAGGTCTTGCTTGTCTGGACTTTAAAGTCACACCAACGTATATTAAAGTAGTAATATCAAATGCTCTTGGTTATAATATTTCTGATATAAGCATAACAGCTGATGGCTGTGGCGGTACTAAATCACTAGGAGCCCTAGAAGCAGGAAGCCAAAATACATATACGGTCACATGCTTCTCACCATTAGTCGGCGAAAAATACAGCGGACAGCTTAGTATAGGATATACAAATCCAATAACTGTAATCAAACACATCAATATTGGTCAATTAACAGCTAAAATAGAAAATATATAACTAACAAATAAAAACAATTACACAAAAAAGGTTACAATATTCTTAAATATCACAAATAAATAAATAAATATTATAAATAAAAAAAACAGACTAGTTTTTTGAAAGATACTGTTGCCTTTATCAATGCCAAATCTCTTGTGCAAAACAAGCTGCAGCATTCTTCCGCCATCAAGAGGGCCTAGAGCGAGCAAGTTAAACAAGCCAATTCCAAGGTTAAGAACAATTAGCATCTCAATTAATCCAAGAAACCAAAATAAAAAAGGCAAAACTTTACTATACCTAATTTTTATTTTGTCATTTATCTTCGTACTTTGAGCAAGAGATGCGCCCAGGAAAGCTTGGCTTGAATTTTCCGGATTTCTAGCTAATGCCAGTTCATAAGTGGAG
>JACPMP010000104.1 GCA_016185915.1 Candidatus Woesearchaeota archaeon | reverse complement strand
CACGGTTCAAGCTCACAACGAGGGGCAAATGCAATGGCAATGCTAATATCAGTCATACAAACTCTCAAACTAAACAAGAGAAATATACTTCACGGATTGAAATACATCATAAATAATAGGTCAGGTTATTAAATGATTATCAAAAATCGCAACAATTTTAAATATCTTATTGCGATTTTTGACATGTCCAAAACCACTCTATGCTTACAGTAATGTAATCATGCCACCAGTCTATGACGGGTGGTTTTTGACAAGTCATTCTATCGCTCAAAAAACAAAACATTTTTATATAGGTTATACTTTTAATGTATAATTAGTTAAAGGTGATATAAATGGAAATGGCAGAAACAAGAGTTAAACAATGGGGTAACTCACTGGGTTTGATAATACCCAAAGAGATAGTCAAACGTGAGGATATAAGCACCGGGGATATTGTAAAAGTAGAGATATCAAAAGAAAAAAGGATAGACGCATTTGGCTTGTTTAAAGGAGCCCCTTCTTTTAATAAAGAAGACGAAGGCGATAGTGATTTTTGATGATTTATTTAGTTGATTCATGGGCTTGGATAGAATATTTTATTGGCTCTAAAGGGGGGTTCGTATTGAAAAAATTGCTAGATAATAAAAATCATAAATTTATAACAATGGAATGCACGCTCACTGAATTGAAAAGTTATTGCCTAAGAACAGGCAACAATTTTAATCAAATGCGTAATGTTCTAAAAAGAAATTCTGTTATTTTGCCTGTATTGAATAGGCATTGGCTGGATGCTGCTGATATAAGACATGAAATCAGAAAAAAAGTTAAGGATTTCGGTTTAATTGATGCTATTTTAGTAGCAAAGCAAAATGAACTTAAATGTATGATTATAAGCGGAGACAGGCATTTTATTGGCATGAAGAATATAGTTTATGTCGGTGATAAGTAAATTTACCTCAATCCCTTAAACGCCTCTTCAATGTCCTGATTGCTGTAATTGTTTTTGACTAAAGCATTTTTGATTTGCTCTTTGCTATAGCCCTTTCTTAGATTAGTTGTCACATAATTCTTTAATGTCAAAATGCTTTGCTGTTGAACTCTTTGCATAAGCATTTTATGGTCATTTTTTCTCTTAACCTCGATATATGTTAAAAAGCCGAATATCAGCAAAAGAGGCAAGGCGATGTAAAGCCAAATTAGGCTTTTTGTTGATTTATCCTCATTTTGTTTTGCAGCACTTTCTACAAACTGTTTGAAAGCTTGTTCTTGAGCTTGCCTTTGCCTTAAGTTTTTTTCTAAGCTTGCAGAATCAACTGGAATCTCTAAAACCTTGACATTGCCACTATCGTAAATATTTATGGTTTTTGCATTGCTGTAATAAGGAATACCCATTGTAAAGTCCAAGTTAATGCCTGAAGTAGTTTGCCGATTCGAGATTGGTATATTGAAGTTGATTGTTTTTAATGTCCTTCCATCAGAAGCAACGATTTCAAGCTTATAATCTCCTTTTGTAATTGAGCTGAAGTCTTGCGGAGTGCCATCACCAACACGAACATCAACAAGACTTAATGTTTGAACTAAAACCGCGCTTTTGTAGTTAAGAGTAAGGATGAAGATTTTGCCGCTTGTTTGGGCTGATACAAGCAGGGATAAAAGTAACAAATTCAGCATAATAAAAGTAAAAAATTTCAGCTTTGGGCTAAATTTTTTATTGATTTTGTTCATTGGCATTTTTTTGATGGTTTTGTGTATTTTTAAATATTAAATTTCAATTCCATTTTCAACAGCTTCTTTTACAATTGTTATTTGTTTCTTTAACTTATTAAATTCTTCTGGGGTGTAGCAAAGGAAATCAACTGGGTATTCAATATCCCAGAAGTCATAGAAACCTAAAGCTCTATGCAAAGAATCAACATTTCTAAATTTTTTGCTAACAATTATCAAATCAAAATCGCTCCATCTATGTGGTTTTCCATATGCTCTAGAACCAAATAATAGCATTCTATCAATTGGAATACTTTTAGATAAATTTTTCTTAAATTCTTTTAAAATAGCTATATGTTTTTTTTTACCCATTTTAAAATATCCTCGGCAATTTTTAGATACTCCGATGAGTTCTTTTTTGTGAATTTTTCTGAGGGAACATATTCTCCAATGCTACCGTACCTGGTTTCTATATAAACTTTAGAAAGCTGTTCACACTTATCCAGAAAATCTTTTTGTAAGCCAACTTCCCTGCCTAGAATCACCAAGTCATGAATCTTTATTAATTCTTCCTTTTTTCTCAGTAAAAGTGCCTTTAACGCTTTTTCTACTGCTTGTTGGGATAAGAATGCACAAACATAGTACTTCCTACTTTTAAAGTTACTTCGAGCACTGTCTAAATCGTCCTTAGCCATTCTCCACCATCTCTTAACTTCCTCTTTCATTGTTATTAACAGTAATTCTTGATGCATTTTGTTGTTTAAATAATTAACTGAAAAATTTAATCTTTGCGATTAAAAATTTTTCAATGTTGTTTTTCTATGTTTTTGTTCATTCAATCGTTATTAGTTTTTGAAAATTTTTATTTTCACAACGCATTAAACGTTTTTGGCATTATTTTTTATTCAACAATAATTGAAAGGTATTTCTATTTTTTGAGGTTAAAGTTTTTTGATGTTTTTGTTAGTGAATTTTATTTTTTGTTTAGTTTTATTTGTTGGTCACTTTTTTATGATTTGATTTTTATATCTGTATAATTTCCGTTAAAGTATGCATGAAATAAGTCTAATGCTTTATTTCCAATCAAAATCCCCTCTTTTAGTTCCCATGCAATAGATACTTTCTTATTAGGATTTTCTTTTATAAGTTTTTCATAGACCTTTTTAGGATTCAGTCCGTGCCAAGCGAGTTTATTCTCTACATAAATCTCATATTCATAATCACTTTCATTTTCCTTCTTTAAGCTTGGTTTCATTTCGACTTGATATACATAAGTTTTCTTTGATTTAAATAATTAACTGAAAAATTTTACATTAATTTTTTCCCAATTCAAATTCTTTTTTTGTCATTGTAAACTTGATTGCATTTTTTATATATTTTGTTTATCTCCTGACGCAGTGACTTGTGAGCGAGTTCGTGTGACTTGCGAAGCTCGCTTCGCTCGCTATGTCACTGCTCACTCGCATTCGACAACGTTTTTGGCGTTAGTTATTTCTGTCTAACTCAAAAGTTCCTTCTTTAAAGTTAATATGCAAATCAAAATTTCTCAAAAAGCTTAATCCAAGTAATCCATCAACATAGCTTTTTTGAGGCAAATCATGAACTATTGCCTTGACATTTTTGGCTTCGCATGTTCCAACCCTTACATTATCAAGCTTTTCTAATGGAACCTTTTCTATTCCTGATGCAGTAATCATATCTATTCTCTCTTTTGACACTTCCGGCTCCAAGCCCAAAGATTCTGCAACTTCCCAAGGTATCATCATATAAGTAGCACCTGTATCCAAAGCCATTCTGACTTTTTTCTGTCTGCCTTTATGCTCAACATACACATCAACCACAATTACGCTTGTATCTTTATCAAAATTAATTTTTGCCATTAAAAAGCCACTGCGTAGCCCTTTTCTGGGATTTTACCTGTGTAAAAGTGATAAGTATATTTTTTTGCATACTTTTTCATAGCTAAATAGGTGATATCTCTGTTCTTGCTATGTTCCAATAATTGAACTTCTATAGGGTTTCCATCTTTATCTTCTTTCAAGACTTCAACAAGTATCCATTCATCTTCATATATTTGCTTTATTTTTTCAATATTCATGCCATTTCACCATTAATCTTTATGTTTCTTTGATTTAAATACTTAACTGAAAAATTTTTACATTAATTTTTCCAATTCGAGTTATTTTTTTGTCATTGTAAACTTGATTGCATTTCTTATATATTTTGTTTATCTCCTGACGCATTACTCTTTTGACATTATTTTTTATTCAACAATAATTGAAAGTTTATTTTTAATTGATGTTTTTGTTAATGTTTAATTTATGAAAGTTTTTATAATGTTTTTGGAAAGTTTTTTTAATTTTGAAGTTGCACATTTAGCATCTGTTTATAATATTGCTTTAGCTTTTTATATTAATCCAAACCATGCCCTTGAGCTTCCCCTGGAATTCCGCCAGTGTCGGGTTCAGCCCCAGGATCAGGATCACCACCATAAATACCTTGAGTAGGATTATCTACCCCTCTACCATACCCAGTACCGGGAGCAACCTGGTCCGTATCCTCCCTAGCTCCAAAATCCTGACTTGATGTAGGAGCATTCCTCTCACCCTCTCTACCAAGCGTGCTACCTTCCCCTCCTGGGCCTGTGTTAACAGCACTTTGTGTTCCTCCTGTAATTACATGAAACTGCGTGCTTCTAATACTTGGAGTACTACAACCTGGAACTGTTGCTGTAATATCAACTTTGTAATTATTGTAAGGACCTCTAACGGGAATATCCGTCAATCTGGTGGTTCTGATGCCAGTTCTGCAATAATAGTGAGGTTCATTGTCGCACTGTGACTGTGTTGCACTTCCTCCAGTGAGTCTGTCACTGCCCGGTACATATTCATCCAAACTAACCTTGTAAGTAGCGCCACAACCGCTATCAGGCCATTCCAATGTAACCGTAGTACCCTCTCGAATAAGAGCAGTACCATCTCGAATAGGAGTAGTATCCGGTGGAAAACCAGCATAACTTCCTATAAGCCCTGGAAACATGCGCACTATTCCTGAAACACCATTTTGGTTAGCATGTTGGTCTACAAGCATAGGTGGAGGGCATTGACCTCCTGAAGTCGGGCATGCTGGCGCGCCAGGTGGAACTACCGGAGCTGGGGGAGCTTGACCTGGAGCAGGTGCAGGACCCGCACCTCCTGTAGGTGGAGGGAAGAAAAATGGAAACAACCTATCTTTAAATTCATCAGAGTCTATAAATCCTTCAAAAACCCGTTGTCTTGCCCAAGGATTTGTCCCAGTAAGAGTCCCCAGCCAAGCATTTTTTCCATTTACGTCTGGTAGTCTGCGTAAAAGATTAGCATAGAGAGCGTCAACAAATTGAGCATTATCCATACTGGTTGAGCTATATTTGTTTCGTCCTTCTGGTTCAGAATTAAAAAAATTAACAAGCAAGTTGCGTCTTGACATACCTCCTCTTAATTGATCTGTCCAAATTTCTAAACCACTTTGTGGAGTTCCTTCATCTGCACCTCTACTGAGTACTAACTTGTATGCACAGCGAACAACTTGCTGATTCTGCTCATCAGTGTTAGTGTACGGAGGTGTAATTCGACACTCTTGTGGGATTGGAATACCATCACTAAGCATACCAACTCCAAGACTATCAGGCGTGCATCCTGGAACTCCGACAGGATCAACCCAGAAGTTATACATTCTTCCTGGTGTAACTGGAACATTTTGAATTTTAACTTTGTTATTTTCCATTATTACTCCGCCACTGCTAGTCCCTGGATTTGGAATATTATTTTTACAATAATAATGGGGATTTTGAGTCGGATCTTGATTACAGTTAGTAAATCTTACATCGGTTGTATCTCTTTGAGTGCTTCCATCATCTAATCGAACATTATATAATTGAGCAGTTGGAATTCGATTCCAGCTTAACGTTACTGCTGAAGATTGTGGTGTTGGTCGTATAAATTCTAACCCGCCAAATGTAATACTGCCTAATGTAGTACGTTCACATGTAGCGGATGGACCGGTTACCGGAGCTTGACCTGGAGCACCTGACGCACTACTTGGTGGAACATTAATTGTTCCAGTGCGAGTACATCCTGGAATTGCAGGGTTTGTATCACGCCAAAACGCATAAGTATGGCCTGGGAAAACAGGAATATTAGCCAAAGATAAAGTATTAACATTGTCCTCACAAACATAATGTTGAGGGCAATTATTAAAGTTAGTATCATCATAATGTCTGGTAAGTTCTGTATTGTATGCATCATTAGTCAAATCAGCAACACGAACATTATACGTGCTATCGGGTACTGATGTCCACCTAATTCGCATTCGTGGTTGGGGCCCGATATCTGTTAATTCAGCCGAAATACTTGCGCCTGAAGGGCACGTTGATGGTGCAGGTGGAGCACCAGGAATACCTCCACCTGGTGGATTAACTCTAAAATAAACATGAGGTGAAGATGAACGCCGATTTACATCTTCTCCAATAACTACATAAGCTCTATATAAGCCTACCCGCCATCCAGATGTAACCGAACCAGGTATAGTATTAGTATACCAGCATCCTGATTGAGTGTATCCAAGACCGACTCCAGAAACTCCTGATAAAACCGCCCAACTACCATCTGACGATTTCTCGTCTATATATATCCTAATAGGCAGACCAGCCTCCAAGTTTTGGTTTTGACTAGCTACTGTAACAGTAACCTGCTCACCTTTAACTACTGGAATTGGACTGTTCTCATTATTGACATCAGCAGGATTTGGTTGACCATTAATTCTTAAATCCGGTCTAAATGGCAAAAAATTAACATTTGATCCTGGTATTGCGGGGGGATTTAATGCAGCAACGATTGTGCTTGGAACTCCGCCTGTTAGAGTTGTGCAGAGGTCAAAAGCACCACCTGAAGGACCGCCAGCGCCACTAATTTCAAAATACACAAGATTTGATGAAGCAGACGGAACTGCGGATGCTCCTGCAACAACATGAACAGCATATACGCCAGCAGGTAATTGTGATGTTTGTATTATTGTTTTTTCACATGATTGTCCTACTGGTTTTGAAAAGCCAAAGCCAACACCATATTGACCTTGTGCCTGTGACCATGTTGCACCATTAAATTGTGTTATGTAATATCTTATTGGCAATCCTGCTAATACAGAACCTGCAAAAGAGTTTCCACTTACAACAGTTACTGTAAATGTGAAACTTCCACCTCTTGTAATTGGTATTTTGTTAGCCATAGTGCTGCCTTGTGAATCTGTGGCTGACGGTTTCCCATTAATTTCAAGTTTTAGCGATGGAGATTGCGTGGTTGTAAGTGGCGGTATTGATGTGATCTCGCCAGAAACACCAGCAGGTGGAGGACATTGGTCAGTTGGACTGACAGTCACAGGTGGTGTACCGGCAATAGGAGGCGCAGCACCGCTAGGAGGAGCACCAGTTCCAGTTACACCAGGGCATAAAGGAATACTTAGTCTTAATTGACCTCCACCCCCTTCAGAAGCAGGTGGGGAAGGCAATAGACCAGTATAGCACAAGGTTCCAGTTCCTGCTCCAGTACATGTTGCGCAGTTTATTTCTATCCCCTCGCATCCAGTATTCACACATATCGCGTTTGAGATTCTTTGTTTTCCTGGGCGTGTACAAACAGGAGTAGGTGGTGAGCATGAAACTCCAGCACTACTGGGAAGTCCATCATCGGATACATGTGTTTCATCTACACAGAATCTTTTATATAATTGATCCTGTCTGGCTATTTGAAATTCTCTTGTTTGAGATCTAACCTCAGGACCTCCTGACGCTGGGCGTAAAATTGCTTGATAGCTTATTACCCTAGAAGAGATTGCTTGTTCATATGTAATTCCACCTGTTGAAGCGGGTGTAGTTGCTTCACACGAAGTAGAGGTAGATGAAGTGCACGGAATACTTCGAGATATTCCTGCTTCAGTTACAATTATCTCAATTGAACCTGGAATATTTGATAATGCAACTACTCGAGGTAATCCACCCATAGTGTTTGGAGCTGAAGCAGCAACTGTTTTAAAGGCAAAAACATCAACTCTTGGCTGACAAGCTGTTCCACCAGTAGTGGGAGCACCTGCACCTGTTGAAGCAGTTCCGCCAACTAACACATTTATGCAAGATACAGCACCACCTAGCAAAATTCCACATCCATTTTCTGTTTCAGGACAACACCATGCACCACTACAACCAGTCGCTGTCTTTTGAGCACATGAGCATCCATTTGAATCTGGTCTTGTCTCTCTTAATGCGCCACTTTGTGGAGTATTAGGACATCTATCTGGGTCATTGCAAATACCATCACGGTCTAGATCATTTTCAGGAGAACATGTTTGTGAATAAACACTAATGATAGAAATCGCAAATATGATTATAAATGAAAAAAGCATAAGAAATTTCCAATAAATGCCTCTTTTTATCATTAACATTTTTAACTGAAATAACTAGTATATAAACATTACTTTTTTTTATGAATTCTCCGTAAAAGATGTTGTTAAGAATTCAAAATCCAATTAAGTATTCTGATTATTACAGCTTGTATCATCAGAGTTGGGAGGGCAACTGCACATCAAATCAACATTCTTTACTGCAAACTGGAATATAAAAGCTCTTGGATAAGATATTGGCTTTAAATCAACATTGCTGTAATCCATAAACTGAACTATCTCTTTTTGGTTAAAATCGCTATTTTTAATATAAATTCCAGTCAGCTGATTTTTGTTGTATATTTGGCAATCATTATTTAAATGATAAGGAAGTTTTTCTAATACTGGGGTGTCATAGTTTTCTTGAATATTTTGAATGAATTCTTTTGCTCCCTCGTACAAAGCTTTTAATCTAATTGGCAAATTTACTTTGAATGATTCGATTGAAGCTTCTATTGTACCCTGCTTTATAATTATTGGATAATTAACTTCAATGGAAATGTCTTCTTCGTTAATGCTTACTTGTGAGTTAATCACACTGCCTTGTTTTTTGACTACACTTATACCTCCAACTTTGAAAATATCAGTATTAAAGCAATTTTGGAATTCGGTTTTTATGTGGTTAGTCAGTGCTGCACTAATTCCTGCAAGCCCTTCTGATATGTCCTGTAAGGTATAAGTGTAGCTTATCCCGCCAATACACTGGCAATTACCACAACCATCACAAACATTGTTGCAATATGGGTGAGATACTGCTATCAAATTAGATATATGAGGAAGTTTGATATTGTAATTCCAACTGCACATATGTTGTATGCATGTACAAGTTGGACAACAACTAACACCAGTCTCTTCGCAGTCTTGCGGAGGAGGTATACATCTTACTTCCCGACAGTATTGGTTGCATGTCGCTTCCAAGTAATACGGCACATCTTTCTCTAAAAATCTAGTCTTTGGTGGAACAATATTAGAGGATATTTCATTAGGATCAAGATATCCTCCTTGCAATCCGATTTTGTCAAATAGAGCATTCTCAGCAGCATTCCTTATGCAATTCTCTGCATACGCTTTGACAATTTCTTTAGCATCTGAGTTTCCAGCAACTTGAGCTTGCGTTTTTGCAGTTTTGGTAGTTTTATAACCACTTAGGTAATAGACTAAACCAAATATAACAATCAATACTACACCCAAAATAATAAATAAAGTAACTTGTCCTCTTTTTTGCATTTTGTACAATCTTTATATAAATTTATATAATCATTAATCTTTTAATTTATAAACTTATTTAAAAACTAAAAAGTTCTTAATTATCTATCATCAAATGATTTAAAAGATTTTAAAAAATTGCCAGTAGAAACAGAAATTTTAGCTTAATTAAAAATTCATATTTTTACCTCTTTTCATTCTCGCTTTTGTAACTGAAAGAAGTTGTATATAAAGTTATCGAATCTCGATTCCATTCTCAACTGCTTCTTTTACAATTGTTACTTGTTTCTTCAATTTATTGAATTCTTTTGGAGTGTAGCAAAGAGGTTCAATTGATTCATCATATTTCCAATAAGGGTATATCTTGCTAATTCTTTCTGTGAATTTCATCCCTCTAAAATCTTTTGAAACAAGAATAAAATCATAATCACTGTTCCTCTTATGTGTTCCTCTTGCTCTAGAGCCAAAAAATATTATCTTGTCTACATCAAACTTATTTTTAATGATATTTGCAAATAATTTTATTTTCCTGTCTTTTTTTTTACCCATTCGATTACCTCTTGTGCCTTTTTAAGATGCAAATTAGCAGATGCTTCGTTGTAATCTCTAACTGGGGTGGTTGTTGCTGCATCTGGGTATCTGGCTGGAATCCATTCAGGATTTAATTCGTACAATGCATCAAAATATTTTTTTGGAATATTGACACTCTTTCCAAGTTTTATAAGATCATGAGTCTTTTCAGGCATTTTGTTAGATTGCTTTATGAATAATGCCTTTAAAGCTTTCTCTACTGATTGGCAACTACATTGAACTGATAGGTAGTATATTTTAATTTTAATATTCTTCTTAGCTGCATCAAGGTCAGCTAATGCTTGCTCCATCCATTTATTCACTTCTTCTTTCATCGTTATTGCCAATGATTATTAATACATTTTGGTTTATAAATAATTATTGTTTTCACTCTTAATTAAAACACAATCAAAACCATACTCAACACTAACAAAAACACAAGAATAAGATTAATGCCTCTTTTCATTCTCGCTTTTGTAACTGAAAGAAGTTGTATATAAAGTTATCGGAAAAAATTTTTAAATTTTCAATTTGATTGCTTCTGACTCAAGCTCAAATTCTATTTCCTTACCTTTAGTTAGATTATAGATTTGTTCTATTGTTTTTGGTATTCTAATTATTTTGCTATTGCCCAATACGCCTATTTTGGAAGCAATTTTTTTCGAGCTTTTTATTTTGTTGTATTTCAATATTGGTTGTATATCTTCCTCATCATAAACAATATCACCACATTTTGGGCATTTCCATCCATCTACTCTAAAACCTTGGAAATTATCTATTATCCTATTCATAGCGGCATTACACTTCCAGCAGTTTAGTCTTTTCATAGCAATCACCTTTTCTTATAGCTAAACACTCCAAAATGAATAACAAGCCAATAATCACCACAATCTGCAGCCACGGCTTTGTGAATTTTGTTGCCTTTTTTTATGCAATTCTCTATAATGTTAGACTTTCTTTTTGAAGCTCCACATGGATAACCATTCTCCAATATTTCCAGCACATCCCAAAGGTCTTTTTTGAAGTGCCAAAGCTCTTCCGAAGCTGATTTTGTAGCCTTGATTTCTTTATTTTGATATCTTGGAAATAATTCCATATATATCTTAAATCTAATTATTTAGATATCATATAAAAATCTTTCTATTTTGTAATTTTTATCTGAATTATAAAACCACCAAAAACATTCCCATCACTAACAAAAATCCAAGAATAATAAGATTAGTGCCTCTTTTCATTTTTGATATTTTGTTTTTTGTTAAATTCTCTTAGGGTTATCTTAATAAGCAAAATCATGATGTCTAAATGTTATGAAATAGACTTTATCTTCTTTCACTGAAAACCGCAATACAAAAGGACCAAGTTGGACTCTTTGCTCGTCTTTTAATACATTTCTCAAATGCTTCAAATGTGTGGGTTCTAATACAATTTCTCTAATCTTCTTTTCAAGTCTTTCATACATTACCTTGTCTCTATTTTTTAGTTTCTTCAGCTGTTTTTTAAACTCGTCTGAAAATACTGTTTCATACATCGTTAGACTAACTTGAAAAAGGCATCTAAATCATCTTCTGTTTTGCATATAGTAACCTTGCCTTCCCCTATATCTCTTTCGCCTCTATTGATACTGTCCTGAAGTTCTTTATCAAAATAAGACAGACCTTGCTTAATTTCCTCAAGCATTGACTCTACTTTGTTTATTTTTTTTATGTAATCGCTAATGTTCATTGTTTCAGTACTTGCCATTTATTTCACCATTCATGACAAATTATTTTCTACTTTAAATATTTAACTTAAAAATTTTCAATGTTTTGGTTGCTTCATCAGCAACACCCTCTGGGTCATTATCAGTAATTCCATTTTCATGTGTAGCATACCCAACCCCACTCACCAACAAAAATCCAAGAATAAGATTAGTACCTCTTTTCATTCTCGCTTTTGTAACTGAAATAACTACTATATAAAATTATCGGAAAATGATTTTGAAATTTTATTCATATAACTCTTTTGGGACTTTGAATTCTTTGTAAGAGAATATAATGTCCTCACATTGAGATATTGCTTTCTTGCAAACAGAAGTCATATACTCATATTTGCCAGCAACCTCTTCACTCTTTATTGATGAGCCATACCTTGCGGTTTCTCTTTCATCAACATCTGATTTCTCTTCTTTTTTTCTATAAACAGTTATTCTGTCAATAAATTCATTGTCGTATTCTATCAGGCCATGCTCTTTAGCATATCGCAAAAAAGCAGCAGTGCATTTCTGGCTTCTGCTTTCAATACCGAATTTTGACAGAATAGCAAGAGCGCAATAGTAAAGAGTATAAAACCATTCTTCCGGAATCTTGTAATCAAAACCTTTCTCTTTGTAGAAATCGCAAAGCTCCAAATTCCTCTTTGCCTTAGCAAGATATTCTTCTGCTTTTTTGTCGTCTGGTGGGGTAATAAACAATCCCTTATGCTTTTTTCCCTTTTTCTCATCATATATCGCACTTACAAAACAATCTCTGAGCTCTTTCGATTTCATTTTTTAGTTGTACTGCCCATAAATTTAATAAATTTTTCTTGTCCGAATAATATCACTCCTTTTTTTATTGCATCAATGAAAGCCTTATTTGGCTTCTCAATTTCTTGCCTGAATTCTGTTGGCGTAAAGTTTATAGCATGAATTTTTTTCATTTGGGCTTTTTGTATTTTTTTAATGGCTTTTTCAATTTCTATGAACTTTTTTTTACTAGAAACTATTCCTAAAATATCAATATCATTAGCTTCTTGTGGTGAATTAATTATACTCCCATGGATTATAAGAAAATCTACTTTATTTTCAAGTTCTGCAAAGTTATTCATCCATCTTTGGTTTTTTAAGGCGTCTTCAGTTAAAGATAATGCTAAATTTTTTTCCACAAGCGGATTATTCCAATTTAAGCTTATGCTATAAGTGCTTGTTTTTCCAGAGCCAATTTTTGAAAGAAAAATAAGCTTTTCCGACTGCAATTTTTTGAGAAGTTTCCATGTTCCTACTCTGCTTAATTCAATTTCTTTTGCCAAAGAAGTTATCGTTGGCTCGATAGTAAGATTTTTCAATAAGATTTTCAAAATCCTTGAGCTTGATTCGTTTTGTTTCATCTTGACTGTTTCCTATTTATTAATAGTTATTAACTTATTGTTAATAGTATATATAAAAATGTTTCGTTTTTGTTAAATACAATTCTTTTTAATTAAATAAAAATTTTGATTTATAATTAAATTTTTATTATTTTTTGGTTGAATTTAATTACTATCAACATCAAGAATTTCAGCATACCCAACCCCACTCACCAACAAAAAACCAAGAATAAGATTAGTACCTCTTTTCATTCTCGCTTTTGTAACTGAAAGAAGTTGCATATAAAGTTATCGGAAAAGTGAGATGTAAAGTAAACATTTGGTGAAAGATAAATTTAAATATCTAATGGGTTATTTCAGAGATTCCAGAAGTTGGATAAACAATCTGTTTCATAGTAAAATTATGTGGTGTGACTTCAAGAAAGTTTGTGAAATTGGCGTTGGGGATTATTGAGAAAAGACTTGCGGCGGATAAACCACCGCCGATAAAATCTAATGCTATAAGAAATATTTTATTAATCGCTAGTTGATGGAATTTTATTTTTGATTATTTTATTGAATCAATGCTTATTTTAATGTTGTTTTTGTTAGTGTTGATTGTTTAATGCGTTATTAAATAGAGTTTCGTGCTGAATTATCTTCTGTTTGTTCTGATGGCTTTCGGAATGTCTGAAGGTATATTTTTGCTATCATTAGCAGGTAAGGTATATAAACAAATAACTTTCACGTTTAAATATATGATAATCTCCCAATACCAAGCTTCTCAACTTTTAGATGCCAAGAAAAAAGGATTAAAATTCATAGACACCTCTCTTGATTTAAATTTATCAGCAACAAAAATTAAAATTGAAGGAAATTATTTTATTTTTCCGGACAATCAAAAAATTGAAGAATTGCAATTAAAAAAAGTGATAAAGGGCAACACAAGCTGTTTTTTAGTAGAAAATAATTCATTTATAAAAATTCAATTATTTTCAGAGCAAACAGACAAATTCTATAAATTAGTTCCAACACAAGATGCTCCTACTTTGGAAATTTCCGGAATCAGGATGCACGTCACTAAAGAAATGACTCCGATGGAAGACACAAAAAATAAGATAGAAAGCATAGCGCCAGTTAAAGGCATTGTTTTGGACACTTGCATGGGGCTTGGCTATACTGCAATTTTAGCTTCAAAAACTGCAGATTCAGTTATGACATTTGAAAAAGATGAGAATGTGATTGAAATTGCAAAGTTTAATCCTTGGTCAAAGGAATTATTTGATAACAAGAAGATAAATATTTTGAATTCGTCAATCTTTAATCAAATAAAAGTTTTCAAAAATAATATGTTTGATGTAATTATCCATGACCCGCCAAGATTGAGTCTTGCCACGGAACTTTATTCGCTGGATTTTTACAAACAAATTTTCAGAGTTCTTAAAAAAGGTGGCAAACTCTACCATTATACAGGCTCGCCAGGGAGCAGGTTCAGAAAAATTGATTTGGCAAAAAATGTTGGTAAAAGACTCAGGTTGGCTGGTTTTAAAGAAATTGAAAAATCACATTATGGATTAACAGCTAAAAAATAGCTCTAAATCTTTATAAATCAATCACATTTCTAATGCTAATATGTCACTAACAGAAGCTCAACGATTTCATTTAAAGAAATTCATAAAGGAACTGGAAAATTTTAAGGGAAGGCATACAGAATTGGTTAGTGTTTACGTTCCTCAGGATTACGATTTAAACAAAATAATCAATCACTTAGCCCAAGAGCAAGGCACAGCTTCAAACATCAAATCCTCTTCTACAAGAAAAAATGTAACAGACGCATTGGAGAGGATGGTGCAGCATCTGAAATTGTTCAAAAAAACTCCACCTAATGGTCTAGCTGTATTCTCGGGCAATGTTGCTGAAAGGGAAGGACAGCAAGATTTCAAAGTATGGAGTATCGAGCCACCGGTTCCATTGAAAACAAGAATGTACCGATGCGACAAGGAATTTGTGCTTGACATTTTGAGGGATATGCTTGACGTAAAAGAAGTCTATGGATTGGTTGTGATGGACAGAAGGGATGCAAATATTGCTTTGCTCAAAGGAAAAACAATAATTCCATTGGTTAAGACACATAGTGAAGTGCCTGGAAAGTTTAAGGCAGGAGGGCAATCTGCACAAAGATTTCATCGCTTGATAGAAGGCGCTGCAAAGGACCATTACAAGAAAGTGGCAGAGTACATGAAGGAAACTTTCCTCAATATGGAAGGGTTAAAGGGGATTATTGTAGGTGGTCCAGGTCCAACAAAATATGATTTAGTTGAGGGTGATTTCATAACTAATGAGGTAAAGAAAAAAATTATTGCAATCAAAGATTTAAGCTATACTGGTGAATTTGGATTAGAAGAGTTGCTTGAAAAGAGCATGGATGTTTTAGCTCAAGAAGATGTGTCTGAAGAAAAGAAGATTGTTGGCAAATTTCTCGAGATGCTTGCCACAAAGCAGAATATGGTTGCTTACGGCGAAGCTGATGTCATGAACAAACTGAAAATGGGCGTTGTTGATATTGCGCTGCTATCAGAAGATTTGAGTGACGAAAAGATTGAAGAGTTTGAAGCAGCAGCAAAGCCAGTCGGAAGCGAAATAAGAATCATTTCAACGCAAACAAGAGAAGGCGCTCAATTAAGAGATTTGGGAAAAGCGGCTGCGATTTTGAGGTATGAGGTGCATACATAAAATACATAAAAGAGAAAAATTTAAATAAAATAGAAATGAGAGTTGGGAAATAAAATGTTTAAGCACAAGCTGGATGAAGAATTACGGAATTTTAAATGTGTTGAAACCACAAGCTTTTGAGAATTTTTATTAATAGTTTTTGGAATTTTGAAAGAAGAGATGAAAACTCTTTCGGAGATCTTTATTCTCCTCTTCAAACCAATGTAGGAGATATCAAAATACATGGGTTGGAGATGGTAAGAAAAATAATGAGTAGTGTTAAAGAAGACTTACTTCGCATTAATGGTTTTATAGAGGAGTTAATAAGAAGGCTGAATGAAAGCTTAAGTAAGCCATCAACTCAAGAATTAATTTCGAGTGTATTTTCTGCAAGTGAGCGAGCAAGAGGGATTACAGAAAGATTGGAGGAAAGCACTCAAGATATGAAAAGGGAATTAAAAAAACTTGAAACATTATGGGAAAAGTTGAAGTCTATAAAAGATATGACAGAAGAGTTGAAGGGAAGGGACAATCCAATTTCTGATACAACATTTGAAGAGGCTCTGGCACAATTGACGTTTATGGTTAAAGATTTATTAGAATGCTTTAAAAATTTTATTAAAACATCTAAAGTTATCCGGAGAGTATATAGACGCGATTTAGGTATGCTGGATAAGGATTACACCAATGCAGCAAATGCTATTAGAGAAACAGGAAGTGAAGAAGAAAAGCAAAAACTGATTGATTTAATCAGAACCGCTATTGAGAGGCTGAAAAACTTAAAAGAAAGATACGGCATAACTAGTAATATTTAATTCAAAATAGTTTAAGAATTCTAAAAACATAACATTTTTAATTTTGTTGAAAGAAAAACTTTAAATACAAGTATTACTTGTAACACTTCGGTGATTTAAATGCAAGCAAGCATAAAAAATATTGACGAGAGTGTTTTTAGAGAGTTTAAGGCAGAGTCTATTAGAGAAGGGCTCAAGATTGGAAAGGCGCTGACATTAGCTATGGGACTTTTTTTAGAAAAGAAGCATCAGATGCCAAAAATGAGTTTATTAAAATTAAGGCCAACCCATTGGGGTAAAGGAACTGAAAGGACAAGTGAAGAAATAGATAAGATTCTGTATTAAAATGGCAATTTTTATAGATTCAAGTATTTTTTGTGCCTATGCCAATATTGACGATGTTCATAATAAAAAGGCTGTAAAGATAATAAGTGAAATAGTTTCAAACAATCATGGAAAAGTAATTACTACGGATTATGTATTTGACGAGACTGTTACAGTTGCTTTGCGTAGAACAGACAAGAAAAAAGCAGCAGAATTGGGAAATTTTATTCTTAACTCTGAAATTTTAATTGCAAAGGTGGATAGCATAGTATTCCAACACGCATGGGAACTTTTTCAAAAAAATCATAATTTTAGTTTTACAGATTCCACTATCATTGCATTCATGCAACTATTTGGAATAAATAAAATAGCAACCTTTGATAAAGAATTTTTAAAATTAAAAAATATTCAAGTTATTGATTTTTAGAAAGAAAAATATTTTAATTTGTCGCAATTTTGAGGTATGAAGTGCATACATAAAAATAAATGTCAAATATAATTTAAGTAATCTGCTTTTTCATATATCGTATATTTGTACTTTTACTAAAACACAAAGATTATATATTTGTAATTGAATATTTTTGTTTGATGACAATAGAAGAAGATAGACAAAGGATCGTGGAATTATTTGAAAACTTAGATTTCGAAACTCACGCTTCTTTAGCTTTTATGTGGGAGCATACAGCAGAATTAGGCGAACTCGAAGCACGAGTCGAAAAACTAGAGCCAAAAGTGATTAAGCTTTTGCAAGTAATCTCTACCTTAAGTAAAGACTTGCCTGAATTTCGTGCGCATTGCAAAAACTTAATTAGATTAATTCATCATATAGATCCTACTGAAGAATGGATGCAAAAGATTAGAGAGCATATAGAGTTTATTAATGCAGAAATACAAAAACTAAAAGAAACTGCAAGAAGCAGACTTATTAGCTCAAGAACACAAACCTCGAGCCATGTTGATAAAGAAAAAATTGATTTTTTGAAGAGGTTAATTACTCAAATAAGACATGAATTGGATGATTTAAATCAAGTGATGCAACCATTTGGCAGATTAGCTCGAGAGTATTGGGAGCATTGGAAGAGTGGTCGATCTCGTGATGAAAAAGGAATAGAGCTAAGATTTAATCAAGCATGGAGAGCAGTAGCCCAAAAGGCAGAAACAACTCCATTGTATCTGAATTTGATAAGAGTAGACGAATTAAGAAAAATTTTTGGCTCGATTTTTGGATTTATACCAGCTAATCGTTCAACTCTTGCAGAGCAATTACTTCTTAGAGGATTAGTTCCTTTATCAGAATTTATTCCAGAATTTGATAATGAGTTAAGCCATATTCCAGAAGAAATTAGGTCAGCATACAAGATTTGTTTAGAAGGATTGTGGATAATCTGGACAGAAATTTATGTCATTATGCATGGTTCTTCAGGTCAAACACTCTATCAACTTAAGTTAAGTGAATCGGCCAAATCCTTTATAACAGCTAAGAATCAAATTTATCCTCAACTTGAGATTTTAGAAAGATATTTTGACAAAAAATAAAGCTATATTTTAGCATTGTTTAGTATATTTTACATGCATTAAACCGCAACATTTTTAATTTAGCCGCTAAATAAAATTCTCATGTCCGAACTTATAAGAGAAGCATTCCAACAACTCTATCCAGAAAAAGTATTGAAGTATTCTGTTTCTTTAAAATATTCCAGAAAATTCAAGCCGTACAATGCAAATGTTAAATTAAGAGGAAATGATTTATCCTTTCATTTAAGCAAAGAATGGAAAAAAATAAGCAAAGAGATTCAAATTGGATTAATACAAGAATTATTGATAAAAATCTTGAAAAACAAAAGAAAAACAATTAATATGGAGCTTTACAATTTGTTCATGAAAAATGTTCATTTAGCAGTTCCAAAAACAAAAACAGATGAGGTACTTGAAGAATCTTTTAATAGAGTTAATGAAACTTACTTTAATGGCATGCTCGACAAGCCAAATCTGCAATGGGGCAATCCTTCGACAAGCAAGCTTGGCTCTTATGAATATGGCTCTGATACAATCACAATAAGCACAATCTTCAAGAGTGCACAGCAAGAACTTTTAGATTATGTCATGTACCATGAAATGCTGCACAAAAAATTTAAGTTTCAAAATAAAAATGGGAGAAATCTGCATCACAGCAATGAGTTCAAGAAAATGGAAGCAAAGTTTGAGAACAGGGATTTGATTGAAAAGGAGATATCAAGGCTAGCAAGAAAGCATAGGTTTGGTTTAAGGGCTATTTTGAATTTCTAATTCAAAAGTTTTAAATACATATCAAATAAACTGACTGTGATTTAAAATGAGCGATAAATTTCTACCATTGGCAGCAATGGAAAAAATACTAAAACAAGGAGGAGCAGAAAGAGTTTCCGACAAGGCAAAGGTGGCTTTGAAGAACGCAATAGAGGATATAGCAAATGAAATTGCTGTTAAATCAATAAAACTTGCTGTTCATGCTGGAAGAAAAACAGTAAAGGCAGAAGATATAAAATTGGCTGTTAAGGATTAGTATTCTTATTTTTTGCAATGAATATTTCCACAATAGAATAATTAAAATAAACAAATAAAAATAATTTCAAAATATTTTAAACACAATCTTTATAAATTGCCAATTTAACCCAAAATAAATCTTAGTCTAAATAAAAAAGTGGTTTAATAACAACAAAAATGATTGCAGCCAACAACGTCCAGAAAGGCACTTCCATAATTCTGGAAGGCGCTGCGTGCAAAGTTGTTGATGTTGAGATTTCAAAGCCGGGCAAGCATGGACATTCAAAAGTAAGAATTTCAGCTGTCGGCTTAGTTGACGATAAAAAAAGAATTGTTGTGATGCCTGGCCATGATAACATTGAGGTGCCAATTATTGAAAAAAGGACAGCGCAAGTTTTATCTGTGCTTGGCGACAAAGCCAATGTGATGGACTCCGAAACCTATGAGACATTTGACTTGAAAATTCCAGAGGAATTCAAAGGTCAAGTTGTTGAGGGCTCTTCTGTCCTTTATTGGACAATTTTGAATGAAAAGATTATAAAGCAGGTCAAGGGAAGTGATTAAATGGTTAAATTTGCAGAAGCTGAAATAAGAAGGTTTAGGAATGTATTTGTATGCAGAAAATGCAAGAGCAAGATTAAAGCCCCCAACATGAAGATAATACAAGGCAAAGTAAGCTGCAGAAGGTGCGGAAGCAAGGCATTCAAGGCAGTTAGAAAGAAATAAAAATGATCAATTTCGAGATTATATCCTCTCTTTTATTCTTCATTTTCTTAACGATTTTTATTTCTACTAAGAAAAAGAATTTGGAAACAAAGCAAATATTGCCTAATCTTTATTTCTCAATGTACAAAACCAAATGGGGGTTAAAGCTGATGGATTCCATCAGCAAAAAATACAGCAAGCTTATAATTTACTCTATCTCAATTTTGAGTTTGGTTGGCATTTTGTTTATACTTATACAAACTGTTAACTTTTTAGAGATTACAAAGAAGATACTTGAATCGCTTCCAAGCATCTACAAGCTGATTATTTTTGTTGGATTGGCCATAGCTGTATTCTTGGTATTTGTTCCCAATGAGCGCAAAATGCCTGTAGTTGGATTTCTAGGCATGATAGTTATAGTTTACTTTTTGATGGGTGGTGTATATCAAATATTCGCAAAGCCCGAATCAGCGCCGCCACTTGGCTTAGTCCTTCCAATCCCGGTTAAAGTGCCTGGAATTTTTGGCATACCTTTTTCTTATTGGATAATATCTATCTTCATAATTGCGTTAATCCATGAGTTCTCGCATGGCTTGATTGCAAGAAAATACAATATAAAGGTAAAATCAAGCGGTTTTGCACTTGTTGGAGCTAATCTCAAAATAATAAGCGTTATTATTATTGTTATTTCTATATTAAATAAGCTTAGGATCTCAAAGTATAACTTATCTGGATTTATCACGTTTAATTTTATGGATTTTTCTTCTCCAGATGTCTGGATTTTGATTGGCGCAATTTTATTGGTTGTATCGTTAATCAAGCAATTATGGATTCCAATAATTCCTGCTGCTTTTGTTGAGCCTGATGAAAAAGAATTAAAAAAAAGGGCTCAGAGTGAGCAGCTTAATGTTTTTGCTGCTGGACCTTTGGCCAACATTGCTCTTGCAACTTCATTGATTGTGATTTCTTTTCTTACGTTAGTGCCATTGTCAAATGCTATATCTGAGCCTAATGGAGTTGCTATTGTCGGTTATGTAAAAGGCAGCCAGACTTTTCCTGCTGAATTGAATGGCATTAAGCTCGGTGAAACAATAAAAGAGATTGATGGAATGCCAACTCCTTACAGAGAGAACTTGTCTGCAATGCTTAAAAATAAAAAGCCAGGCGACAAAGTTGTTATTAAGACTAATAGCTCCACTTATGAACTGGCATTAGCTAGAAATCCGGAAAATTCAAGCCAAGCTTTCCTGGGCGCATCTCTTGCTCAAAGTACGAAGATAAATGACAAAATAAAAATTAGGTATAGTAAAGTTTTGCCTTTTTTATTTTGGTT
>JACPMP010000094.1 GCA_016185915.1 Candidatus Woesearchaeota archaeon | reverse complement strand
TTCCTCTTACTCTTTTTTCTACCCAATCCTCAGAATAGCCCTTCTGCTTGTAGATTTCCTTCATACGCTTCTGAGCAAGTTCTGGGTTTTCTATCTCTTGCACTCTGTCATAGCCTACTTGGGCTAACCATTGCTTAAATGGCTCTGCCTTTTTTGAAGGAATAGATTGGATTATTCTAAAAGCGTTCTTTGTATTAACGCAATCTGTGAGGTAAGATTTGCCATCAGCAGACACTAATTTCAGTTGTCCGATTTTTGCGGACAACTCAAAACTCTCTTCAGTAAGCCTTGTTTTCAGGTCAGACCAGTATTTTCTGGCTCTCCCGCTTTCTGTCAATGTTTCTACAATATCAACTACTGAAAACCACCATTCATCATTGAACCAAGTTCTCCTGATTTTCTTGCCTTGGAATACGACTAGTGCATTATTTGCATCCATTTTGTATATGGAGAATCTTTAAGCTTATAAATCTCACGCAAGCATGTCCAGTGGGTTGTGGTCAGGAATGTATAGTAAAATAAAGGCAAAACTGCATGTAATGGGTGTTAAGTTCAATTGAGAAAGATGGCTAACTACGAGATGGGGCATTTTTTACGATAACGGAACGAACGGGGTGGGCGTACGAAACGAAAAGAAGAGTATTTTTAAAGAGAATAGTTATATCGAACAATATGTTCATTATCGACGATGTTATAAGCTGGATTGTTGGGAAGATTATGAATAAATTTTTCTCCAATAAAAAAGAGAATGAAGAGTTAATACAATTACGCAACGAAAGAATAAGATTGAACCAAAAAATTGACCAACTTGAAGGAGAAAAAGAAGCAAAAACAACACCCACCCCTACGACGAACGAAACAACTAAAACGAAATGTCCCCCTTCATGTATGTTCCTGATTGCTCACTTTGTTCGCTTGATAGAAATGAGCCACTAAAAATTACTTTGCGTCTATAAGAATTCTATTTCAAATTCCCCCTTAACCTTTCTGCTTCAAGAATTTTCTTAATTGCATTGATGTAAAGAGATTTTCTCAAATCGCATTTGAAATCAGTGCAGACTTTAGAAAGCTCTTTAACAGCATCAGTCATGTAAGTTTTAAGTTTTTCCAATACTTCTTTCTCGCTCCAGTAATAATTCATAGAGTTTTGCACCCATTCAAAATAAGAAACAACTACGCCGCCAGAATTTGCAAGAATGTCTGGAATTACAAGAATATTTTTTTCGAGCAATATGTCGTCTGCTTCTGGAGTTATCGGGCGATTGGCCATTTCAAGAATAAACTTTGCCTTTATATTGTTAGCATTCTTTTTTGTTATCTGGTCTTCAAGAGCGGCTGGCACAAGAACATCAGCTTTAAGCTCAAGCAGTGTCTCATTTGAAATTTCTTTCGCGTTCTTAAATTTTGAAAGATAACCTGTTTTGTTTTTATGGGCAATAACATCTTTAATGTTAAGTCCTTTTGGATTATAAATGCCTGCTTTAGAATCACTCACGGCAATAACTTTATAGCCCCACTCATGGAGAATTCTGGCGATATTCATTCCAACATTCCCAAATCCCTGTACGGCAATGCTTGCTTTCTTCAGCTTTATTTTGAAACTGTCAGCAAATTCTTGCAATACATAAGCTCCGCCCATTGAAGTTGAGAACTCTCTTGCCTTTGAGCCGCCTAAGGCAATCGGCTTGCCTGTTATTACTCCGGGGGCATGCCCGCCTTTGAGTTTTTCATACTCATCAAGCATCCACGCCATTATCTTTGCATCTGTATTTACATCAGGAGCAGGAATGTCAATATCAGGTCCAATAAAGCTATTGATTTCCCTTATATAGCCCCTGCTTATTCTTTCTAATTCTGCTTCTGAAAATCGTTTTGGCTCAATCATAACGCCGCCTTTAGCGCCGCCATAAGGAAGATTAACAACAGCGCATTTTAAAGTCATTAAGAAAGCCAAGGTTTTGATTTCCTCAAGATTAACCTCTGGATGAAATCTTATGCCTCCTTTTGTAGGGCCTCGAGCATCATTGAATTGTACCCTGTGCCCAGTAAAGTATCTTATATCGCCAGAATCAAGCTTCACTGGAAAACTAAATGTAAGAATTCGTTTTGGGATTGTTAAAATATCAAGCTCTGCCTGTCCTAGCTTTAAAACTTTAGCAACTTTATCAACTTGATTGTAACAATTGATGCATACATTATCTTTTTCCATCTTAAATCTAAAAATTAACAAAATAAAAAACTTTAAGCGGCTTTTGCCTCTTTATCTAAGCCAAGCGCTTTTTTCAAGGCCTCTTTGTCGTAGCCAACAATTATTGTGCCGTTTACATCACTTACAGGCACGCCAAATTGTCCGGATTTTTCAAACATTTCATTTCTAGCTTGCTCATTTTCTCCTACATTAACTTCCTCATATTTTACATTGTTAGCTTTTAAAAACTCTTTAGTTTTCATGCACCATGGGCATGTTGTTGTGGTATAAATCTTGACTTTTGATTCTTTTCCAATTTTGCTTTTTAATGTTTTTGCCATTTTTACCTCCGATTTTGAAGTATAAGTGATATTTGAATATGATTTGGAATCACAAAAATAAAAAAACAAAAAATATGTCAAAAACCACCAGTTGTAAACTGGCGGAATATAGCGGAAGCCTAATGTACATCTACATTGACTGTGGTTTTTGAGCATGCTCGAAAATTTTTCATGATTTGTCGGTACATTGGCTTACAAGCCATCAGTCATAGACTAATGGAAAATTTTCGACATTTTAAAATCAAACTAACAGCACCCTTTACCTTTTTCCTTTCTCATTTTTATTGCCTCCATAATTTAATTAACATCCACAGCATTCACTCGTTGGCTTGCCTGAGCCACAGCTGCACAACTTTTCTTTTTTCTTTCCTTTTTTCTTTGCCATCGAAGATCACCTCCAAAAGCGTTATTTTGCTTGTTATTCTTATTTAATAATCTTTCTTTTTTGGGTAAATTAAGAAGGAAAGAAAAGAGGTGAGAAACTTTCCTTGCTTAATCGTAAAATGAGTATAAGGGTGCATTTTAACAAACTATCTTTTAAGGGTTAAATAAGGAGTTTAATGGTTTAAGTTGCTTATTTTAGCTTCTTATACTGCTCAATACATTTGCCAATATTGACAAACAAACTGCCATTTCCCAATGCAATATACCTTATCATACCAGATTCCAAGCCATAAATATGATTAAAGTATAAAACAAAACGCCACTCAAAAAGCAGATTGGCTTCTCAGCTTTATCGCTTGGCAAAGACTCCCTTATGACAATGTAAAGCAATGTTCCTGTGATAAAGGATACCAGTCCAGCAGAAATAGACGTTGTAAAATCTATAAATTTAATGCCAAAAATAGCTCCAAACAGAGGCGCAGCCGAATAAAACAATTTCGTTAGAATATTTTTAAATCCGAATTCCTGCGGCAATAGCTCGACTATTATGTAAAGAAGAAAGGGAATAAAAAAAAGCAGAGTTTGGGCTAATCCCTTAGCTGCAAAACTTACTAGCACAATCCCTATTAAAAAATTATAGATAAAGAAATAAGTGACATGAATGCCATTATGGTGCACAGATGCATTTTTTATTTTCCGAGTATTTTTGGAGACGTATTGCTCAATCAGATTTAATGATACAAACCCAAGCAATGCATAAAGAAAAACAGTTTTTCCATCAATCAAAGCATATGAAGAAATTTCTGGAAATAAATTCAAAACTATATAGGATATTGCAACTCCTGCTGAAAAAGAAATGAGCTTTTGATTTTTCCTTAACTTTTCTGATAATATGTGCTCTGTAACATAAT
>JACPMP010000093.1 GCA_016185915.1 Candidatus Woesearchaeota archaeon | reverse complement strand
ATTGTCCAACCTGAATTCTTTCAGAATTGCTTCTATTGTTTCTTCATTCATTTTTGTTCATTTTACAGTTGCTCCAATGTCAATGCCCCCTCTTGCTTTTTTTGAAATCCTGACTAATGGGGGCTTTTGGTTTGTTCTCAATCCAGTTTCATAGATTTCTTTTTTGACAACTTCAAAATGCTCTGTGTGAAAAACATCAAGAAGAATAATTACTAAATCAGCGCTTTGAGCGCATGCAAGAACCTCTTTTCCCCTGCCTCTTCCAGTTGCAGCTCCTTCAACAATACCTGGAACATCAAGAATTTGTATTTTTGAATGGTTGTATTCCATTAAACCAGGAATGCAGGTTAGAGTTGTGAAAGCATATGCTCCAACCGGGGAATCTGCATTTGTTATTGCATTAAGCAATGTTGATTTGCCAACGCTTGGAAATCCAACAATTATTGCAGTTGCATCTCCTGTTCTTTTGACAGAAAAGCCCTCGCCTTTGCCTTTTGACGCTGCCTTTTTTTGATATTCTTCCTTAAGCCTTGCTAATTGAGCTTTAACTAAACCGATATGATGCTGGGTTTTTTTGTTGTATTTTGTAGTTGAAAGCTGCTCTTCCAGCTCTTTTACTTTTCTGTCATAAGCAGATTCATGATGTTTGACATCCTTTATGTTGTATTGTTGTGGCATAGAATTAAGATAAAGAAAATGGTATAAAAAGGTTTGTTTGGAAATAGAAATCATTGGAAATGCTTGGCAATTTAGCGAAGCGACCCTGCGAAATGCTTAATCGCTTGTTATATTCTCCGCCAGTTACGAATGAAATAGAGGGAGCTGATTTTAGTAAACATATGGATTCCTGTTAAATGCCCCGAGCGAAGCGAGAGTGCAACGGGTCGAGTAAAACAAAGTTTTCCGAAGAAGTCAACCTCCAAGCGCTTATTATACAATTCCTATTATTAGAAAAGAAATGATATAACTTATAGCTAAAAAAACTGCCATACAGATAATGAGCCAAAGCAATCTTTTCTTCTTTTTTGAGAATGGATTTATAACTAAGTAACTAAATAATGAAAGTATAATAGACGCAAGAGCAGGATATACATATTTTAACCAGAAGTTTTCATCTTTTACTTCTTGTAAGTTGATTTTAATAGTGCCTAGTTCAATAGTACAATTCTTCAATTCTGTATTGACTTGACTTTGTTGAATGTTGCAGTTTTGCCAACCCTGAATTAGATTCCCACTATTTTGTAATACAATATTATTGACATTTCTTGGTACTTCTAATTTTAAGTCATTCCAAACATATTCCAATCCATTTATGTCCAGAATGTTATCTCCACATTTTAAAATCCCAATCCACCTAAATTTCCCCCAGAAAAACAAGTCCTACCTGAAGGACCAATATTACACTGCTCATAAGTTTCTATGTTAACAAATGCATTGAAGATATTGTAAACATCAATTAGGTCATAAGGCCAAGGTAATGTTGTGAATTGAGTTCCGTTTGCTCTTGTCAAGTTGTACTTCAAAAGAATGTCATTATTTTTGCAATCTTTGTAAATTAAATTAGCAGAATAAACTATAAAATCTTCAGTTTTTTTACCTTGAATAGTTGGTACTAGAATAAGAATTAACAACAGTAAAATCATTAATCTTCTCATACGAATTAGAATATTTTAATAGATATATAAATATTCACTTCACGTGCTTGGAGGTTGATTGCATTTAACGTATGGCATGCAACTATTAAACCCCGTTTTAATTGCCGTTTAACAGTTTGTTAGATGTGTTAAAGCGAGTTTTATCTGCCAATCATTGATATACAAAAAAGATTTATGAGTAGTTTTACTTCTTTATCATCACTTTTTCCTTTTTCTAATAAGCCCTATCATGATGATCCAAAGATATAATCCTGACAACATTTCCTTCTATTGCGTAAATCAGCACAAAGCTTCTAAAATGCAGCCTTCTATACCCTGCTAAGATATTTCTTAACGGCTTGTAATGCTCAGGATTTTCAACGATTTCGATAAGCTTATTTTGTATCTGCTCAAATGCGGCTTTGTCCTTTTTCTTGAGCTTTTTTATGGATTTCTCAAACTCGGCGCTGAACTCTATAGAATAAGCCATTTTACAGTTCTTTAATGTATTTAACAGCACCTTTTTGGTTGAATTTTTTGACTCCAAGACCTTTTTTCATTCTTCTATCTATTTTCCTGTATCTTTCGATATTCTTCAGCATGACATTGTCCCTTACCAAATCCAAAATGAATTCCTGCACATTTTTGTAGCCAAACTGCTCAGAATATTCTCTGGATGCCTGTAAAAGGTTTTCAGGTATTGTAAGACTTATTTGTTTTAATCCCATTATTTCCTCGTACTTACATATACGTAAAAATACTTATAAGTATTTAAAGTTTTTGGTCTAAGACTAATTAAAAAATCAGAAAATAAAAATCATGTTAAATTTTATCTTTTCTTCGTCCCTTTCCTCCATCCTCAAAAACAAATTGTAAGTGCGCATTTAACGCTTATCTTCCTTTTTATTGTGCCCGTAGCTTCTTATTTGGTCTATAATCAACTGCAAAATTCCGGAAATGTATTTTTTGTAATCACCTTTGTCAGCAGTATCTAATGATTGATAATACTCCTCCCTTTTCTCAAATGGTATAAAAAACATTGGAAAATCTTTTTTCATTAAAATGAAATTCATGACGGCCCTTGCAGTTCTTCCATTTCCATCTTCAAATGGGTGTATCCATGTTAATTTTGCATGAATCATGGCAGCTAATTTAAAAGGATGAAACTTATTTTTATTTGCGCTGTACCATTTAAAAAAATTAAGCATGTGCCTTTTGATTTCTGCATAAGATGGCGGGACATGCGTTGAGCCTTGGATTTTCACATCAAAAAATCGAATTCTTCCGCCATAGGCTACTCCGGTATTTTTTGTAAGGATACCATTGATTTTTTCAAGAAATTTTGTATTTAAGTCTCCTTTGTAACTTTTGATATAATCCAAGCATTCTTTTCCATTTATTGCTTCATTGTAATCCTCTGCCCGCACGCCTGTTGGGATAACTTTGTCTTTCAAAATGAGGGCAGTCTGCCTTAAAGTAAGCCGATTGCCTTCAATAGCATTGCTATGGTAGGTAAAACGTATTACAAAATCATCATTAAGTTTTTCTTTTACACTTTTTGGAGTATGCTTCAACCATGTACTGTAACTCTCTTTTAAATCCTGTAAGGTTTCTGCGTCATGCTCTGCGAGATAAGCATATTTTGATAATTTCAAGAATGGTTTAGATTTATCTTCTATACCTTTGGCATGTTTTTTCACCTCTTCTTTTGAAGGTTTTTTATCCCCTAAGAAAACCCTGATTTTTTTCCATTTGTTTAAGCTAAGCCTAACATTTTTGGTAAGGTAGTAATATTCTTTATTATTCCGTTTTATTATTTCTATGTACGTCATATAATATTGTATGGGCACATACTATATAAATATTTCGGTTAATTGTGCCCATACAGAACAATCATCAAGGGTGCACTCAAAGAAGCAAAAACTTTAAATGGACAGTATATACAATTATAATTTCATCTCTTCTTCGGCACTTTCTCCCAATCTTCTAGAAATTTTTTAATGCCAACATCAGTCAATGTATGATTAAACAATTGCTCGAACACAGAATATGGAACTGTTGCAATATCTGCCCCTATCTTTGCTGCATCCAAAACATGTATTGGATTTCTTACAGAAGCTACAAGAATCTGAGTTTTAAAGTTGTAATTGTCATAGACTTGCTTTATCTCTCTGACAACATCCATTCCAATTTTTCCAATGTCATCTAAGCGTCCAACAAACGGGCTTACAAAAAAAGCGCCTGATTTTGCTGCCAATAAAGCTTGATTTGCGGAAAAAACTAAAGTAACGTTGACTT
Organism: Candidatus Woesearchaeota archaeon; assembly: GCA_016185915.1. Classification (GTDB taxonomy): domain Archaea; phylum Nanobdellota; class Nanobdellia; order Woesearchaeales; family GW2011-AR4. The sequence goes on along the minus strand of JACPMP010000093.1, from coordinate 3,903 downwards.
TAATCCCTTTTTTTGTCAGCATTTGACATGCTTTCATTCCTTCAACTGTCATTGGAACTTTAACAACAATGTTTTTAGCAATCTTGGAAAAAGCAATGCCTTCTTTTATCATTCCATCTACATCTAAAGAAACTGTTTCAGCGCTTACTGTACCTTTAATTATTGAGCAGATTTCTTTTAGGACTTCATTGTAATTTCTGCCCTCCTTCATAATTAAGGTGGGGTTTGTAGTTACACCGTCTAGCGCTATAATAGCATTTGCTGCCTTGATCTCTTGTACTGAAGCAGTGTCTAAAAAAAGTTGCATTTTATTATTTTAATTTTTTAAATCAAATATGTTATTGTATAGTATTATTGTTATATTTTTAAATCTTGTTATACACTCACCAAAACTGCTCCAACAACAATCAAAACAGCACCAGCTACAACTCTAAAAATCTGTGAAGCATCTGGAATTTCTTTCAGGAATATAATTCCAAGCAATACCGCAAGTAAGGTATTTGCATTATAAATTGGAGCTAATCTTGCAACATCAGCTTTTTGGGAGATAGCAATTGCAACAGAAAGAAATCCAATAGCCCAAATAATTCCGGATATCATCACTAAACTGCTTGATTTCCATTCAAAATCAGAACTTGGCTTAAACATGAAAAACAAACCAAACAACAACATTGCACCAATACCAAATAATAAAGCACCATAAAATGGAGAAAAATTCCCTTTCTGTTGTGCAAATTTGTAGATAATGGTATTTACTGCAAAACAAACGAATGCAATTAAACCATAAACAATCCAGTTTGGCATTTTAGATAATTTTAAATTTTTTAATTTATTTCTTCAATCCGCCTTCGGCATATTTTAGTGCTCGGCAAAAATCTTCTGCCAGTGACATGCGAGGTGAGCTCGGCGAACCTCGCTCACCATTTACCTATTTTTGCCTCGCCTATATATTCAATAAAACAATCAAGAGCGGATTACTTTCTGCACTTTGCAGCAAAAAGTCGCTCAAGTTTTGTTGATTTTAATTTGATTTATCGAAATTTTATTTTTAATGTTTTATTGTAATTAATATTTTATCTTTTTTTATTAACAATTTTCATAACTTCTTCAGCAATTGATTCTGCATCCAACCCATACTTTTTATATAACTCTTCTGGTTTGCCTGATTCTGCATATCTGTCTTGCAATCCAATCCTTTTCATTATGCAAGGATAGCTCTCGCTTAAAACTTCTGCAACTGCACTTCCTAAACCCCCAATCACATTGTGGTCTTCTGCTGTAACAACGCAATTTGTTTTTTTTGCTAAATCAATAACTAAGCTTGTATCAAGAGGTTTTATTGTGTGGATATTAACAACATAAACTTTTATATTTTCACTTTCAAGAATCTTGACTGCTTTTAATGATTCGTGAACTAAAGTGCCAGTTGCAAAAATCACCACATCTTTCCCTTCTTTCAAAACTTCACCTTTTCCAATTTCGAATTTATAATCAAAACTGTGAATTACTGGAACTGGATTGCGATGCATTCTCATATAAGAAGGCCCTTTATAATCGGCTAACTTAAATACAACTTTTTCAGCTTCAACAGAATCGCATGGTTGTAACACAGTCATATTTGGTAATGCTCTGTAAGCAGCAATATCCTCAATTGCTTGTGCGCTTTTTCCATCTTCACCTGTTGCAATTCCAGCATGGCTTCCGGCAATCTTAACATTTAACTTATTTCTCGAAACAACATTTCTAACAAATTCATAAGCCCTCTCGCTGAAAACTGCAAATGTGCTTGCATAAGGGATTTTTCCAGAGAAAGCAAACCCTGCTGCAGCACCAATCATATTCTGTTCAGCAATGCCCATTGAAAAAAATCTATCTGGAAATTGCTTTGCAAAATACTCACTTCTTGTGCTGTCGCTTAAATCAGCATCTAAAGCAACTACATTTGGGTTTATTTTGCCTAATTCAAGCAAGGCTTTTCCATATCCGTCTCTTGTAGCAGCTTTTTGTATTTCCATTTTTTTAATTACTTAAATTCTTTAAATTTTTTCAATCCGCTCACTTCGTTCGCAAATTTTACTGCTCGGCAAAACTTTTCTTAACAATAAGTTTTGCCTCGCCTATTTATTCATTAACACATCAAAAGCGGATTACTTTTATTACTTTGTAAATCTAAAAGTCGCTCTCGTTTTTATTGATTATTCTTTAATATTTATTGGAATCTTATTTAAACTTCCTAATGTCAATCTTCTCAATCTCTTCCATTGCTTTTTTATACTCTTCATCATTCGGCGCTTTTCCATGAAATTTATGGTTTAATTCCATAAATGAAACCCCTTTTCCTTTAATAGTGTTAGAGATAATGATTGTTGGCTTTTTATTCTTGATTTTTGAAGCCTTATCGAGAGCTTTCACAATTTGCGGCATATCATGGCCATTGATGTCAATAACATTCCATCCAAACGCTTTCCATTTTAGAATAACATTTCCAATGTCCATAATTTCTTTTGTTTTTCCAGTCTGCTGAACTTGATTTTTATCAAGTATCACAATTAAATTGTCTAGTTTGTGGAAAGCTGCCGCCATAGAAGCTTCCCAAACAGCTCCTTCCTGCGATTCTCCATCGCCTATCATAGCATAAACATTGCAATTTCTTTTGTCTAGTCTGCATGCAAGTGCAATCCCCAAAGCAAAACTCAAACCTTGTCCGAGAGCTCCACCAGCAAAATCAATTCCAGGCGTGCTTAATTCAGGATGACCTTGCAGCATTCTATCAATTTTCCTATACCCTTCTAACTCTAATTTTGGGAAATACCCTTTGTCAGCCAAAACAACGTATATAGAAGGGCTGCAATGACCTTTGCTCAGCACGAATCTGTCTCTGTCTTCCCACAAAGGATTTTTTGGGTCAATTCTTAATTTGTAGTAATACAATCCAACAAGCATGTCAATTGCGCTTAAAGAACCGCCAGGATGTCCAGACTGGGCATTATAAATCATAGTAATAATCTCTTTTCTCAATTCTTTTGCCTCCCCCTTAAGTTCTAAAATCAGTTCTTTTTTTGTCATCGTCTTTGTAACACTTTTGAATAATTAATTATTCTTTTAAAAATATTAATTAAGAATTTCTTATTTTTATTGTCAGAATATTTTTTTATGTTTTTTATTACTTGTAATTCTCTCTCTTTATCAGTTATTTTAATTTTATTTCTCTTTTTGTAGATAGCAATTTGCCTAACCAATTTAAATCTTAATAACAAGCACTTAATAATTTTTTTATCTATGCTATCAATCTTTTTTCTATAATAATTTAACATATCCATAAACCACATAAAGTTAGCATTGTTTTTTATAGTTTTGCATTGATAATCAAAATAAAACTAAAAATAAATTAAAGAAAAATCATCTCTTAACAACTTCTGTTGCTGGCTTCATGTTTTTCCATGCAAGCTCGAATAAATTTTCAAGAGCACTTGCAAAGAAGGGCGTGTTCACCCATATGCCAACATCATATGTGGGATGCACTTCATTATCGTCCAAGACCATGAAGATTATCTCCTTGCCGTCAACAATGCAGAATCTTGCTTTGTTGTCTGTGTGCCTTACTTCTGCAATGCCCTGGAGTTCTTTCAGAGCAGCCACAGCTTCTTTTGTTATTGGAGCAGCGATTCTTATCTTTACGCCTCTTTTCTTTAATTTTTCAAATGTTGGCTTTAACCCTTCAACCTTTCTGATAAATCCTTGTGCAGTTGTCATCAAAGTAACAGTCTCTTCAGCATTTCTTATTGTCAGCTCAAGATGGTTGTAAAGATTGTGCCTTCCTCTCAATGAACCTGACAAATCTGCTGGTTCCACCAATTCAACGCCTTGTGTATGCAGCACAGTTAATTCATTGACTATGTCAGT
>JACPMP010000101.1 GCA_016185915.1 Candidatus Woesearchaeota archaeon | reverse complement strand
TGGACAGACAGAAATACTCGTCAACAAACCAGACCGTGCTAATTTCTTATTGAATAAATTTCGAGCCCGTAATGCCACCATGTCTATTGACTGGTGGATAGGGCTCGACTAGAATTATTTTACAAATCGAACAAAGTAAGGCAAAGTTATACATTACAAGTGAAATTCTTAAAGAGGTTGAAGCAGTAATAAAAAGGCTGGATTTTAAAAAAGAACAAAAACTATAAAAATCATTGAAAAACCAAGTCTTTAATGAAAAACTTATTGTGGTATCTAATAGCAGGCACAAAAGGTGGTGAAACAAGAGGCAGAATTGTTGATTTATTAAGAGAAAAACCATCTAATGCCAATAAGATTGCAGAAATCCTGAAGCTCGACTACAAGACTGTAAGGCATCATTTGGAAGTTCTTGAAAAAAATAATGTTATTGTTGCAGTCAATAAAGGAAAGTATGGGGCTGTTTATTTTTTGTCAGAAATCATGCAAGCAAACATCAGACTTTTTGATGAGATTTGGGCTAAATTTGGGAAAAAGTAATTAAATAGGGCCTACTTAATTTTTTAAATGGAATCTACCATAATGAATGTCACCACAATAATTACTGCAGTTTCCACTATTTTTCTGCTGGGCTTGCTGCACGTTTACTACAAAAACCTTAGGCAGGCGAAATCCAAATTCACAATTGGCTTGTTTCTGTTTGCGTTATTGTTTCTAATCCAAAATTTGGTCTCTCTTTATTATTACATAACCATGATGAAGTACTATGCTCCAGAAGTGGAAGCGCATGTATTCATTCTTACTCTGCTTCAGGCGATTGGATTCCTGATTTTATTAAAAATAACTTGGGAATGAGGTAAAAAATGAAAGCAAATTATCTGTTAAGTTTATTGGTAATTTTTGGCATTATCGTTTTTGGATGCACTCAATCAACAGCACCTTCTAATAATGCAATGATTGAAAAGGACAAAATGATGGAAAAAGAAGCCGGCGAGATGGCAGAAATCGGATTTGAAATGATGAATGGCAAAATGATGATGGTTGATGAAAAGACAAAAGTTCAAACAGCAATGGAAAAAGAAGCGGTTTTGAATGACGGCACAAAAGTCATGACAAATGGAAAAGTTGTCAAGAAAGACGGAGCATCATTTATGCTCAAGGAAAATGAATCGATTTGGATGGACGGCACATTCATGAAGGCAGGCGAAATGATGGAAAAAAATGAAGGTGCAATGATGAAGTCTTATTCTGGAAAAGTGCTTGCAGGAGCATCATCAAAATACCTTGACTTCAATAAAGAAGATTATGATAAAGCTTTAAAAGAAAAAAAGAAAATATTGCTATACTTTTATGCAAACTGGTGCCCGATATGCAAGAAAGAGCAAATTGACACATTTGCAGCTTTCAATGAAGTAAATGATCCAGATTTGATAGGTTTTAGAGTGAACTACAGAGATGGAGATGATGACGAATATGAAAAGGCCTTAGCAAAAGAATTTGGAGTAAGCTATCAGCATACAAAAATTATTTTAAGAAATGGTCAAAGAGTTTTAAAAGCACCAGATTCATGGAGTAAGCAAAGATATTTGGATGAATTAAAAAAAATTTAAAATTTTAATATTTTTTTGATTTAAAAATTTTAATGGTAGAATTAATTAATGTGTTATGTCAGACAAAAAATAATGGCTAAATAAATCAATTTCACACTACTAGAGACAATACAAAAGCTGATAATGAAAAAATGAGTAATGATTAAACATTAACAAGAGATCATTAATAAATTCAATAAAAACAAAATAAATTAATTTAAAATTAAAATGGTTGAAGTAACGCTCATAGTTGTTTTTATTGCTGGCTTACTTTCTTTTGCAAGCCCATGCGTGCTGCCATTGATTCCAGGATTTCTGGCTTATTTGTCAGGCACTTCAACTGGGCAGCAAGGTGCAAGGCTAAAAGTTTTTTTGAACAGCGTTGCTTTTGTGCTCGGCTTTTCAGTAATATTTGCTTTGCTTGGTGTTTTATTAAACACAGTGTTGGAAAGAGTTTCTTACAATGTGCAAACTTGGCTCTCAAGAATCGGAGGAATTATAATAATTTTATTTGCGTTGTATATTTTAGGATTGATAAAGATAAGCTTTCTTGAAAGAGAGCACAAGTTTGCAGTGAAGAAAAAATTCAGCATAACTTATGTTACTTCATTTGTTTTTGGGGCAGCTTTTGCAGTCGGCTGGACTCCTTGCGTCAGCGCGATCTTGGGCAGCGTGCTGGCTTTGGCTTCCACAAAACCATCTCTTGGATTTATTTTATTAATGTCCTATGCACTTGGTTTGGGAATACCATTTTTGCTTGTTGGATTATTCACAGGGCAGGCAACAAAGCTGATAAGCAAATCAGAAACATTTTTGAAGTATTTTAACATAATTGTAGGGATTTTGCTGCTGATTTTAGGAATACTTGTATTTACAAACAAGCTTAATATTGTTGCAAATTTTTTTGCACCGTCTTTCCTTTTGAAGTAAAATGAAGAATTTTGTACAAAATCCGTTTTTGACTTTAGTTGTTGTGATTTTTGTAGTTGCCGCTATACTTTATGTAGAGTCACAAAAGCCCGATTTAAGCAAGGTCAACATAAATAATACTGATAATAACGAGAATTCAAAATATCCAAGAGCGCCTGATTTTATAGGCATAGAAAGATGGATTAATTCTGAGCCATTAAAAATGGGACAGTTAAGAGGAAAAATTGTTTTGGTCGATTTCTGGACTTATACTTGCATTAATTGCATTAGAACTTTGCCGTATTTGAAGGAGTGGGACAAAAAGTATAGGGATAAGGGCTTAGTGATTGTTGGCGTCCATACTCCAGAATTTGAGTTCGAGAAAAAATATGAGAATGTGTTAAAGGCAGTAAATGATTACCAGTTAAAGTATGCTGTTGCACAAGACAACAACCATGCAACTTGGAGTGTTTACCAAAATAGATTCTGGCCGCATAAGTTTTTAGTTGATATGGATGGCTATATCAGATACGACCACATTGGAGAAGGTGCCTATGACGAAACTGAAAAAATGATACAATTGCTGTTGAAAGAAAGAATGGAAAGAACCAACCAAAAAAATGGTGTCGATGTTAATATAAGCAAACCAAAAGAAGCTGTTGATGTAAATCCTTATGGAATTGGAACGCCGGAGATTTATTTTGGCTACCAATTTGACAGAGGCAATATAGGTTATGGTGGCTTAAAATCAAATGCAGTTGCTGATTTTAAATTTCCCTTGAATCCTTATAAAAATTATGTTTATCTTGAAGGAAAATGGAAAAATAATGCAGACAACATGGAGCTTGTAAGTGATGATGGCTCTATTTTATTGATTTTTCAGGCAAAGTCCGTGAATATTGTGGCGGGCTCTGGAAATAAGTCGAGTGCTTTTGTATTTCTGGATAATGAATTTGAAAGTGAAAAAAATAAAGGAAATGATGTTTTGATTCAGGGGAATAAGAGCATTGCTAATATCCAGGAATTTAAGCTTTACAATCTTGCTTCTGCTGAAAATTATGATAATCACGCTATAAACATCGATATTGAAGGAAAAGGATTTAAGATTTATACATTTACTTTCGGGTAAAAATTATATAAATTTTTTGTTTACTTAATCATAAAATGAAAATAAGCTTTTATGAGGAATTTCCAACAAAAGAGAATCTGGATAAAATTAAATTAATCAATTTTAATGCAAGGATTATTGCAGCGGCAAAGAGTTTAAAGGAATTTTATATAATAAAAAGCACTATCAAAAAATATAACAATAAAAATGTTAAAGAAATCATATATTGGCCTGTTCTTGATGAAAAAGAAGGCTACTGGTTTTCTGCATTCACAAAAAATTCTGCATTAAAAAGAATAATAAATGAGCTTCAGCGGAATAAAAATCCATTGGCAATAATGTGGGATGCAGAACTTCCATTTCACAAGTCATTAATTCTAAGACAAGCATTTAATTATTTTAGAAATAGAAAGCTCATTTTGGATTTTTTCGAAAATTCTGAAAAATATAAAATTAAAATTCTAACTTCCGAATATCCTTTGGAATCAAAATTTTTTAGAAGATTATTATTTGATTTGTTTTTGATTTCATTTGACACTGAAAAATACAAGAATAAAAAAATTGCTATGTTATACACAAGCTTTCTAAAAAATCATCCTAATGTCGAGCATTTTTTGGAAAGACAAATGGAAATTGGAAAAAGAGCTTTTGGTGAAAATTTTGTTGTTGCCTTAGGCACAATCGCATCTGGTATAAATGGCAATGAGCCAATCTTAAGCCATAAAGAACTGGAGAGAGATTTAATTATTGCAAAAAATAACGGAATCAATGAAGTTGTTATTTTTAGATTGGGCGGGTTGAATGAAGAATATGTTAAAGTTATTAAGAAACTTTTGTAAAGATTGTTGATTAAATTGAATGAAGAAATATAAATGCCTTTTTTTGGCAACAGAATTCTCATAGACGCAGAGTAAATTTGAAGTCCTCGTTTCTATAAAAAGAGCGAAGCGATACATCAAGAACAAGAAGTAAAGGGCAGTTTTCCGTCAAAAAGCGAAAGGTTTATATATCAATTGATATATTAGCATTACTATGCAAAAACAACTATTAAAAAATCCGTTCGTAAGGTCGCCAACACTAGATACAGTAGTAATGGTGGAGAAAATGATTGATAAATATAGTGGTGAGTTCAACAGAACAGAACTATGGAAAAAATTGCCAAAAAAGGTAATGTGGCAGACTTATTTAGTTATTTTGGATTATCTGCAAGAAATTAATAAAATTGCAATAGATAGAAAAGGGAAGATTGGATATATCTGGAATCCAGAATTGGGAAAAAGACTTGGGCATAGAGCGGAGATTAAAGTATGATAAAGTCTTGAGGAAAATGAAGTTGAATTGATTTCTGCAATTTTGGAATGGTTTGACCATAAGGAATATGAGAGAAAGTTTGAGTATTAATACTTAAGATTGGACCATAAAATTATGTAAGGCATATAGTATTTCATGTTCAAATTTTCTTTCAGCGACAAATATTCTAATGTAAGTAGCCAAATCTTCTGGAACACCATAAGATGAAACTTTATCAATATTTTGTGCCCTAGTATTTTTGTATCTTCGTGCTTCTTCTTCACAAGCTTGAATTTGGGCTCTTGTCCAAACTATATAGGGTATGTTTAGAACTGCAATAAGTGGGGTTTCTTTGCCTGATTTTCTCATCATTACACGATTATCACTGCCACCAAAATATCTGGTCTCTATATTATGCTTGCCAGACTCTTTAGTTAATGAGGTATCAACAACTCCAATTTTATAATTTTGTGAAAAATATGGATTATTTGGGTCAAATCTTGATTCAAATCTAAATCTAACTACTTCGTTTGGTAAATATATATTATCTGTATCTAGAAAGACATGCCCAGCCAAGTATACACTTAGATCTCCTATAGTGCCTTGAGCAAAACGAACCCAATGATCATCCGAGTCAGTATCATTAGGATCAAACTTTCTTTTAAATAATATATATTGTGGGATTAATACTCCCTTAGCACTTTCAAAAAGTTTTGCTGTGTTTATATGGAATGCAAAGTTATTAACTGTCCTATGTCTATCTTTCTGAATCTTTTCCAAATCTTGTTGGTATTTGAAAGTTTCATCACATATTATTGTCTGAAGAAATAGTGGTAACTCATTTGGGGTTAGCTGCGATATTACATCAATAAGTGCTTTAAGAACTAGTCTTGCTGTATTATAATCTCCACCAAATATTCTTTTGGCTCTTTGAATTACATATTCTTCGAATAGGTCTTTATGTATCCCAACTAATTCTTCGTAAAGATTTAGTATATCTGGATAAATACTTCCGCTCTTTTGCTCATATTTATTGATTATTTGATTAACTCTCCCAATATCTTCTCTGAAAGCGTTGAACCATCTTTCAACACCTAAACGATCAATTACCTTAATCTGCGCTGATTGGGCTTTTTGCATTAGGGCATTTGGACTAGCAATCAAATCTCTTACTGCTTTATTAAATTCTTGCTGGTCAATCTTGCTCACATCATGTAGATTCTTATGCTCTTCATAAAATAGTTTTATTATAACCATTAAAATATATCTTAATTTTGGTATATCCTCATTTTCCACTTCACTCCAAAGATAAGCATGGTCATCTATAAATTTTGAGTATATCTGATTTAAGAATTTCTTTTCTTCTGGCAAAAACCTTAAAATTTTAGCCTTTAATCTATTCATATGACAATTCTTTAATAATCTTGTATTTAATATTTACTATTACAAATGAACGATTTTTTTAGGACGGAAAACTGCCGGAAAACTGCCCTCTTTCGTTTGGGACTTCAAATTTAGTGAGTTTAACATATGCCCTTCTTGTTAAAATCGTTTCCAGTTACGTAAGTTCTTGGAAATTTCGTTCCGAAGAGTAAAATTCTTACTTTTTTAAATAAATTCGAGCAAAGCGAGACTAGAATTTCTAGGCTTCCGTTTCAAAGCCGAATGCTACTTAACTTGATACGTAAAGGTACGACAAAAATTACCGAAAAATTTATAAATATCTATGTATAATAAAAGATATCTATTAGGTGATAAAGATATATTTTGAAGATTTACGTTGGAAAGGAAAGTTATTAGTATTTACTTGGCATTTTAAAGAGGAGTTTGATAAGCTGAAGAAACCTATTGAATTTGTGTTAGACGTGCTTGATGAAGGCGAGCATGTATTAATATCCAAGAATCAAAACAAATACAACGTGTTTTATCCATTCAGAAGAAAATATTTGTGCTTGTCATATGTTGAGCATGAAAACGTCATTTTGATTCATATCAAACCAACAACAAAAAAACCGGAGGCAGCGTCAAAAACCAAGAAAGGTTTTTAACTGGCCTCCAAAATAAAAAACTTTGGAGGGAAAAAGAAAATGAGAAAATTCATGAAAACTTGCTATAAATGCGGAACCGATGTTAAGGCAGCTAAGAGTGTAAAGGAAGGTATTTCTTTAGACTGCTTGAAATGCCCTAAATGCGGTGAAGAGTATTTTACTTCAAGCGAACTGATAAAGTTTGACATAAAGACTGGAAAAAGAAAGCTAGTTAGAAAATTTGGCACTCTTGGGGATTCTATGGTTGTGAGGTTTCCGTCTGATGTGCTAAAAGACTATAAGATTAAGCCCGGAGATTACGGAATATTTGAAAAAAAGCCTGAAGGGATATTGATTAAGCCAATTCATGCAAAAGATATTGGGAATTGATTATTATGAAATAAAATAGAAGAAACAATGCTGTATAATTCAACCAAACAATTTTTTGAACCAGTCTATTATCTTTTGCATTAAACTTGGACTAATACATTTATTGTTTACACAAAGATTGGAAGAGCACTCATAATTATTATTACAACTGTTTTCTTCTGAATTTTGATTCTTAAAAGAATAATCAGAATTGCAGTATTGTGTGCTTGTTCTTGTTCCTACAGGAACACATGCTTTATCCTCATTTAAACATCCTTCACATATTGGCTTACAAAAACCAGATTTGCAGTTATTGGACATACACTCATAACTATTTTGACATGTAATCTTGTTTTCCTTTTGTTCTATCATATTTTTAGTTATATCACAATAATAAGCAGAATCCTTCTTTTCTAATCGTGTTCCGAATGGTATACAAGTGCTCTCGTCTAGTTGACAACCTTGACAGAATGTAACTACTTGATTTACTTCTTTATCATCACATTCGCCTTTAAGAATTCTGGAATTTGTGTTTGTAATTTCCTCGCATTTATTATTTGATTTAATATAAAATGTACATTGTTCAATTACAATCTTGTCGCTCCCTAAACATTTTTTAGATATTTCTTTACATACCTCATTGGAACATTCTGGTGAAGATGCTCCTTTTTCGGTTTTGGTTTGCACTTCTTCTATTTTCTCATAGAAAGGAATACAAGCGCTATCTTTGCAACCGTTTGGACATGAATAATAATCGTAGCCGTAACCATATTTATCTACAAAACAATATGCTTCAAATAATAAATTGTGGTCATATGATTCATAGCCCTTTTTCTCATAAGCACATTCATCTGCATAAGTTGAATCTGAATGCGGCACAAAAACTTTCCCTTTCTCATAATAATTTTTGCCGCCATCTGAATCTATACATTCTGATTTATCACAGTCTAGTATATTTCCGTTACTATCACACTTGCATTTGGGAGGACAAGATATTTTTTTAGTGCATTCAATAACATTACCTGCATTGTCACAAGTACAATCCACAGGACATTTGGCGGTAGATTCGCATTTAATGATGTTACTTTTTTCATCGCAATTACAACCTACTGGACATTTAATTGTAGTTTCACAAGAGATTACATTGCCTTTATCATCACAGTTGCAGTTTGCAGGGCATTGAGGAAACGTTGTACAAGAAATTGTGTTTCCTTTTTCATCACAGTTGCAATTTACAGGACATTTAATCGTAGAGCAAGAAATAATGTTACCTTTATTATCACAATTACAATTTGCGGGGCATTTTAAAGCATCACAAGAGATTACATTACCTTTCTGGTCACACTCACAATTAATCGGACAAGCAGGAGATGTATTACAATCACCTGGGCATGTATATTCACAGCTTTCGTGGCATACAGCTGGAATACTTCGTGTACATATAGTTTTGCATTGCTTTTCTCCTTCCTCGCATATGTTGTTGCCACATTTTGAATCAGAAACTATGGTGAATATCTTATCGCTCTCGTCAGAAATAATGTTAGTGGTGAATGCAAATAAGTATTCAGCATATATGACATAGTCTCCTTTTTGAATTGTTGTGGGGATGTTCCAACTATATATACCCGTGCTAGGCAAAGAATTAGCAAGAAGGGTTTTTTGTCCATCCTTCTTCCTAATTGAATATAAAGCTACTTGTGCATTAGGTCCGTCTAATGGTACATCAACACTTTGCCATTCGATGATGTAAATGTTACCACCTTGCAGAATTTCTCCCCCATTTGGAGAGATAACAGTTATCACTGGTTTTAAAGTTTTTTCCGATAAACAAACTCCGTCTTTGCAACCATTTGGGCATTTATATTCCTCTACAACACCCTGCCCATTTTCATTGCAATAATATTCAGCTAATGAATTATTACCAAAACAATAATCAACATTTATACCCATTGTTCCTTTCACGTAAAAATTTCTACCTTCATCCGAATCAGAACATTGTGATGCTTGAGAATAAACATTCAAAGAACCAAGAATAAAGATTACAATCAGAGCTAATAAAACTTTTCTCATAATCTAACACTAAATAAACCTGTATTTAAAACTATTCTTTTGTCGTCCCAATTTCAAAAGTTAAGGAAACCCAGAGAAAGTAAAAAAGTAAGAATTTTATTGAGTTTAACAAAAAATCAAATCTTCAAACTCACAACTTGTGAAACTCCATCCTCATTCATGGAAACCCCGTAAAGAATGTCTGCTTCTGAAACAACATTGTCGTTGTGGGATATCATTATATATTGCGCTTTTTCAGCATATTTTCTTATCAATTTTGCTAGCTTCTCGCTATTATGCTTGTCTAAAGCAGCATCGACTTCATCAAGAACATAAAATGAAGCCGGCTCATGCTCCTGTATTGAAAAAATAAAAGCCAGTGCCGTCAATGTTTTTTCTCCCCCTGACAAGCCCCTTATGTCAAGGAACTTGCTTCCTGTTATCTTTACATTAATCCTTATGCCTGCTTCAAATGGATTCTCCTCATTCTCAAGGACTAAGGCTGCTTCTGCGCCTTTGGTGGTAAGCATTGTAAAAAAGCTCTTGAAATTATTATTCACAATCTCAAATGTTTTCATAAACAAGTCTTTTTTCTTTCCTTCAATCTCTTTCATCATAGCCAAAACATCATCTTTCTCTTTGCCTAATTTTTCTTTTTTCTCCAAAAATTCATTATACTGCCTTTCAGCTTCATCGTAAACTTCGAGCGCGCGCATATTGACAGAGCCAATTTCCTCCCTCATCTTTTCAAATTTTGCAATCTCATTTTTTAATTGCTGCTCATCTTTTTCCACGTCAAGCTTTACCCCCTCATACTGCTGAAATTCCTGGTTTAATGCTGCAAGTGAAGCTGCAATTTCCGCATTCTTTAAAGAGTTGAAATTAACCTTTATCTCAACTTGCCTGCTTTCTTCTGTTAATTTGTCTATTGAAAGCTCATTTTTTTGTATTCCCTCATTTATTTTGTTTTGCTTGGCAAACAAATCCTTAAACCTTATGTAAAATTCTTTGGCAAGGGCCTCTTTTTCCTTTAGCGTTAATTCTTTTTGTGTGACGGCTTCCTGAAGCCCCTTTAATTCATTATTAAATTCTTCTTCATCTTTGTCAAGCTGCTTCAATATTTTTTCTGTTTTTTCTTTGTCGGGAATGAATATGTTTATTATCTGTGCATCAATATTCTTTATTTCAGAGCTAAGCCTTATTATTTCCTCGCTAAGCTCCTTGAACTTTTGCTCGAATGTGTTCAATTCTGCAAGCAAAGTCGGGTCATTAAGCTGAGCAATCATATTTCTTAATTTTTGCTTTTCAATTTTTAAATTCATAAGCTCTTTATTATGCTCAGCAATCTTATTGTTAATTTTGCTTATTTCGCTCTCAATTTCTTTTTCCTTTGCTTCGAATTCTTTTTGCTGCTGTTTTGAAATCTCTGTGTCATTTGATTCAAGATGCATTGAGGTTTCTGATTTAATGATTTCTCCTTCAAGAACTGCTTTTTTCTCTCTAAGCTCGGTTATCTTTGCTTCGTTCTCATTTCTTCTTTTTTCAAGAATAGATATAAGATTTTCCAGCTCAATTGCTTTCTTTTCATTTTCCTCAAGGCTTTCTGCCACTTCTCTCTCCTTAAAGCCAAATGCCTCTTTTTTTCGCTCTCTAAAGCCGCCATGCATTGCGCCGCTAAGCTCTGCAACATCACCATCCAAAGTTACAAATTTTGCCTTGCCTAT
>JACPMP010000100.1 GCA_016185915.1 Candidatus Woesearchaeota archaeon | reverse complement strand
TTTTATGTATGACGTCATATATAGCTTTCCTAACAAGCTCTCCAGTCAAATCACAAAGCCCGCTTAAGTAATCTTCTGCACTGACGTCAAGGCTTGTCTTTGTCGGTATTTTTCCATTCTTTACAAATTCATAGAAAGCGACTGCCTCAATATACTCCTGAAATGCAACCGCATTGATGTTTGTATCTGCTGAAATATTTATTTTTTTTAGTTTTGTGATTTTATTTTTCATATTTTTAATTAAGGAAGAGGATGTTTTTAAATCATTTCTCTGCGCAGCATAGATTATTTGTTTTGAAATATTTATAACTTCTCTTGAAGTTTGGATTACTTCCTCTCTTTTCAAGTCAATACGATGCATCTCTTCCCTTATTCCATCAAATTCCTTTTTGTTGAGCATATTGACTAATAAAACCAAAACATTTAAATATTTATCTCAAGCTAAGAATCTTATGGCTACTCCTTTTAGACAAGTAATAGAATTCTTTGACAAGATTGGCTTATTTGATGTTGTCTTGCCATTTTTGCTTGTCTTTACTATTGTTTTTGCCATTTTAGAAAAGACAAAAGTGCTTGGCATGGAAGAAGTTGAAGGCAAAAAATACACAAAAAAGAATCTTAATGCAATTGCCTCTTTTGTGATAGCATTTTTAGTTATTGCTTCCTCTGAATTGGTTGAAATAATAACCAAAGTTTCAGCAAATGCTGTTGTTGTGTTATTCCTTTCAGTGTTATTTTTGCTTTTGGTGGGCTCTTTCTATAAAGAAGGCGAACCAATATTTCTTGAAGGGGGCTGGAAGGTTGTGTTTATGATCATAGTATTTTTAGCTATAATTGGAATTTTCCTTGATGCAATAAAAAGCCCTGATGGAAGGACATGGCTCCAGCGCTTGGGCGACTTTACAGGCTCAGGCGGAGATGAATTAGCTGGCTCTATTGTATTGCTGGCTTTAATAGTTTTATTTATTATTTATGCGGTTAAGGAGCCTTCAAAAGAGGCAAAACATTCATAAGATTTATATACTAATAAAAAAATTTTAATTAAAGATTGGAATTTTTTTTAAATAAGAGGTGCAAAAATGGCTGCTCAAGCCTTTGGATTGGAGGGTTTTATAGAGGTTTTAGATAGATGGAGGGTAGCAGATGTATTGCTCCCATTCTTGTTGATTTTTGTAATTGTTTTTGCAATATTGCAGAAAACCAAGATTTTGGGCGAGTCCAAGAAAAACCTTAATGTTGTTGTTGCAATTATAGTTGGTTTGCTTGTCGTTATACCCCATGTTACTGGAAGGTTTCCCCCGAATGCAGACCCTGTTGTAATTATGAATGACGCATTGCCGCAGGTTTCGGTTGTGCTTGTTGCGATTGTTTTCCTGCTGATGTTGATTGGCGTATTTGGCCAAGAATATGTATTTTTGGGGGTTACAATGCCTGGCTGGATTACGCTTATATCATTAATCATAATCCTCATCATATTTGGCGGCGCAGCAGGATGGTGGAGTGGTGACTTCGGAAGCAGTTTGGAAAACTTTTTTGGGACAGAAGGGGTTGCTATTTTTGTTATGATTGTGGTATTCGGCATAATTATTGCATGGATTACAAGCGAATCCAAAGAAAAGGAAGAAGTGTCATTGCTTAACCGCTTGGGCATGGACTTTAGCAAGCTCTTTGGCAAGAAGTGACAAGAAAAATTTTTAGATTTCGCAGGAAACATAAATTAAGAGAATAACTTTTTGTATTCAAAGCATCAGAAAAAAATTCATAATGCGGGCATTGTGATTTTTTTTTATTTGTAAAAATGGCAACGTTCTTGGATGTAACAGGCTTAAAGCATTTTTCAAGCATTTTTGTTTTCTTGTTTGTATGGCTAGTTGTTTTTGCCACATTGTCATGGTCAAAGGTTTTGGGAGAAAATAAGTTTGTGATTACACTTGTTGGCTTATTGTTAGGCGTATTCACATTATTGTCTCCTATTGCTACAGATGTTGTTGCAAGCACTGCCCCTTACCTTGCAGTCGTTTTTGTATTCATAGTTTTAATAAATGTAGCATCAAAAATGCTTGGCGGCGCTGATGTAGAGGCATTTCCTGCGCTGAGGGGCGTCTTTTTAATCCTTATAATAATTATTATTATTGTTGCTGTTGGAGTAAAAATAAGAGAGCAAGTTGATGTTCCTTCAGAAACCCAGCAAGACCTTTCTAAAACAATAAATCTTATTTTTCATCCGACATTTCTCGGCACAGTTTTGATTTTGGCGATAGCTGTTTTTACGATTGCTTTGTTAGCGAGCAGAAGCGCTTAATATTATTATTTATTTTTTTATCTGCTGCGGCTCCTTTGCCCCTTTTGTCATCCTGTCCAGCTTATTCACACTTTCTGTCAAAGTTGGCAGCACTTTCTGGAACACTTTTTCCATTGCCTTAATCTCTGTCCCAACATCAACAATATTTTGGTCATATCCGGAAATCTTGCTCATTATGCTTTTTGTCAGGGAATCCATGCTGAGCCTTAAATCCAGAATTTGCTGCTCAAGTTTTGCTATCCTATCCTCGCTTTTTTCTTTCCACTCAATTACCTTCCTTATGTCCTTTGCAAATTCTTCCCATTTTTCATCAATAACTGCTTCCACTACTTCCTGTATTCTTTCCTCGTCTATAGAAACCGGCGGCTGAATTTCCTTAGGAGCTTGAAGGCTTTGAAATGATTGCTGCTGGTAAGGCTGCTCATAGCCCTGCCCATAATCCTGCATTCCGGTCTCGAGTTGCTCTGGCGGCTGAGGAGCTGCTTCAAAAGTGCTTAGCCCAGCTTGGTTTATAGCATCAAATATCTGCGATGTATTATAGCCCTGGCTTTGAAGTGTTTGAACAATCTGGTTGTTTGTGTAGCCCTGCTGCTTCATCATAAGAACCTGCTCGATTGGAGAGTTTTGGACTGGCGGCTGTGGCGGCAATTCTGGAGATGGCATCTGCACATCTAAAGATTCCTCTTTTTTCTTCTTTCCAAGCTTAAAGAAAGCCATCAATACACCTCTCTTTTGAGGTTCTACTTTCTATAAACATATATAAACCTTTCTATTGCTGTTTTTTCTCAAGAACTTCATTAATAATCTGCTCGACCTCGTTTTGGCTTACAAATTTTATTGGATTCCACAGATTTATGTACTTTTCAAGCACCTTGACCTCTTCTTTTCTGGCAACACTCTGCAATTCTCTTATCACGAGAAGCAGTTTGTCCTTTAATTCCTGAATTTCTTTTCTTACTTCATTAATGTCATATGTTAATGTCTTTATTTCGGCAGAGAAATGCTTGTTTTTTGCTATCACATTTTCTTCTGTGACCTGAAAAAATCTTCTTAGGTTTGTGAAGCCCTCCTCTAATAGCCTTAAGCGCCTGCTTAACGTACTCACATCAGAAGTTATACCGCTAAAATCAGGAGCTTCCTGCTGCTGAGAATGGCCAAAGCTTAGAATTCCCTCGTGTTTTTTTGGAGGTGGCGGCAAAGTTGATTGTGGGTTCTCCATTTTTATCTTTTTTTGATTTTCTTAGATTAATTGTAAAACTTAATAGTGATTGATTGTTTATTAATCTATCTATTTCAATAAATTAAACGAGTTTGTGCATAAATTAAGAACAATGAAAAAAATATTAGCAGTAACGATATAGTTAGTGATATTATTGCGAATGTCTTTTCCTTGTATTTTATCAAATGTATTATTGAATTCACCACAGTAAATACCAGCAACACAAAAAAGCCATAAACTAAAAATGCTTTTAACATAAATTCAAAAATACTACCACTTTGGATTTTTGGATTGCTGAATATACTGACTCTAACAACCACTAGAACAATTAAAAAAAATATCATTAAGAAAAATCCGAATCTTGTAAAGTACCAAACAAACTTACTATCTCCATCTCCCATGCCAAATTAATATAAAAATCAAACTTATTTAAACTTTGTTATTTCTTGTAGTAATCCTTCAAATCTCTTTCAATCTTATAGACTTTTTTTGCATCTTTAACAATACTTAAGTCG
>JACPMP010000092.1 GCA_016185915.1 Candidatus Woesearchaeota archaeon | reverse complement strand
GGCCCAAGTGAAGAGTTTGTATTAGTAAAAGATATAAAAAGGTTTTGAATTAAACAGTCACCAACAACTTGGAATTCCCGCAATAAAAATAGCTTCTTGCATTTTTTAGATTCAGATATCTCTTCACTCTGCTTAACTGTTTTTTTGCCTTTAATATCCTATAAGAACATTTAACTTCATAAAGGTCAAATCTATCCCCTTTCTTTGCAATTATATCAATTTCTCCTAAAGAACGCTTTGAATACTTGACTGGAACATTTAAAGATATAAAATCATAGCTATTCCTTATTTTATTGCTTAGCTCTAAAACGTACTTATCATGTTTAGACAGTTTGAGGGCTTTCATCAAACAACTAAACCTTTGAATAACTAATTTATATAACTTTCGATTTGTCATGGTGTAACAAATAAATTTATATATACTTGAGCCCAGAAATTGCCTAAAATGGACCCTCATGAAAGGATTTTTAACATAATTTTCTCCAAAGCTGATGAGGTTACATGGCAGAGCATAATATACGAGCTTGTGAAGAGCGAGCAGATGGACCCTTGGGATATTGACGTAAGTATTTTGGCGCAGAGGTACATAGACATGCTCAGAACCCTAAAAGAGCATGATTTCAGAGTTTCTGGCAAGGTTTTGTTGGCGGCAGCTATATTGTTAAAGATGAAGTCAAACAAACTTGTTGGAGAAGATTTAAGCGAGCTTGACAGGCTGCTTATTGGTGTAGAAGAGGGGATAGAAGAGCTTGGCTTTGATGAAACAAGCCCTATGCCCAAATTGGATGAAATACCTGCTTTGATACCGAGGACACCACAGCCAAGAAAAAGAAAAGTCTCAATTTTTGATTTAGTTGAGGCATTGGAAAGAGCTTTAGAAGTTAAAAAGAGACGGCTTCTGCACTCAATCCCTCCTCTTAATCTTGAAGCTCCTAAAAAGAAAAGGGATATAACCCAAATCATAAGGGATGTCTATGGCAGGATAAAGTCATTTTTTGTAAGCACATTAAAAGACAAACTTACCTTTTCAAAATTACTTCCTTCTGAGTCCAAAGAAGACAAGGTTTATACTTTCATACCTTTATTGCATTTGGCACAGCAAAATAAGATAGAGCTTGTGCAGGAAACACATTTTGGCGAAATAGAGGTTGTGCTGAAGAAAAATGAATGACGCTGAAAACGCTTTGGTCGTATTCCAAGGCAAGAAAATACGAAGAACTTGGCACAATAAAGAGTGGTATTTCTCAATAATTGACATAGTTGCTGCCTTAACTGATAGCCCCACCCCTAGGCAATATTGGGGCAAAGTCAAAGACAGGGAGTTTGTTAAGCTTGAGTTGTCCCCAATTTGGGTACAACTGAAATTGACCTCTGCGGATGGCAAGATGTATGATACTGATTCTGCTAATACAGAGTCTATGTTTAGGATTATTCAGTCTATTCCTTCAAAAAAAGCAGAACCGTTTAAGCGTTGGCTTGCAAAAGTAGGTTACGAAAGAGTGCAAGAGATAGAAAACCCAGAACTTGCTCAGAAGCGTATGAAAGAACTCTACAAGCAGAAGGGATATTCTGATGATTGGGTAGAAAAAAGAGTAAGGGGAATAGCTATAAGGGACGAGCTTACCTATAATAGCTATAAGGGACGAGCTTACCTATGAATGGAATAAAAGAGACGTTAAAACAGAACGAGAGTATTCTATTTTAACTGCTGAAATCTCAAAAGCCACCTTTGGGATGACTCCAAGCGAATACAAGAAGTTCAAAGGATTGAAAAAAGAGAACTTGCGAGATCACATGGATGATTTGGAACTGATTTTTACAATGCTTGGTGAAGCATCAACTACAAGAATAGCAAGAAAAAAAGATGCTAAAGGTTTTATTGAAAACAAGGAAGTTGCAAAGCAAGGCGGAACAGTTGCAGGTGTAGCGAGAAAAGAACTTGAGCAAAGAAGCGGAGAAACGGTATCAACCACAGAAAACTATCTTTTTGAACCAGAAAAGAAGAAAAAACTGGAAGATAAGAATAAGAAGTAATGAACTCCCCCTTCGTTTCATCGTTTAGAAATGTCTCCCTATCACTCGTTTAGCCACTAAAAATCATTGAACTTAACTATGATAAACCCAACTTTGATTGTTTTATATATCCTGATTTTTTTATTCATAATTTTATACTTCAATAAAGAGAAATTAAAATCATTATTTCTCAAATTCAAGAAATCCGAAAAAGAAAAATATGTTAAAATTTGCCCAAGGTGCGGTTCAATTAACATTGGAACTGATTTCTCCAATCCAGTTGTTTGGGCTTATGGGGCATCGCCAAAATACAAGTGCATGAAATGCGGCTATATGGGTGCACTGTTTCCAGAAGTTCCTGAAAGCAAGATTAAATACTATAAAAGCAGAATAGAAAAAGGTTTGAAATTGGAAAAAATAACAAAAGAGCCCATTGACGCTTCAACTGGCTATTATGTTGGCATATGGGAGGTAATTTTAGCACTTTTATCAGTTCCTTTCTTTTTGATAATCGCTGTTTTTTCTTTTTACAATGAAGGGGAAAAATTTGACATATTTTTCAATTTAGTCTTGCTTTTATGGATTGTATTCTTCATTAATGTTGGATTAAAAATCGTGAAAAATAGAAAAAATCCCAAATCCTTCTAAAAAACCCCGAAATCTTTTTAAACACCCCGTCATTCTGTAAACCTAAAGATAAGGTGGTTTTTTGCTCAAGAAACATTTCAAGTTAATATCTGGAACTGCTAATAGAAAGCTTGCTGATGAAGTAGCTAAAATATTAAAAATTCCATTAACACCTGTTGAAATCAAGAGATTTCATGATGGCGAGATTTATTGCAGAGTGCTTGAAAGTGTAAGGGGCTGTGATGTCTTTATAATACAACCAACATCGCCAGATGCGAGCTTGAATTTAATGGAATTGCTAATTATGGTTGATGCATTGAAGAGGTCTTCGCCGGATAAAATAACTGCGGTTATTCCTTATTATGGTTATTGCAGGCAAGATAAGAAAACAAAACCAAGAGAGCCGATAACAGCAAAGCTAGTTGCAAACATGATTGAAACTGCCGGAGTTGACAGGGTTATAACATTTGACTTGCATGTAGCCCAAGTCCAAGGATTTTTTGATATTCCAAGTGATAATCTTGAAGTTGTGCCTTTATTTGCAGAGTACATACAAAACAAGAAATTAAAGAATATTGTTGTAGTAAGCCCTGACGCGGGCGGTGCAGCAAGGGCAAGATATTTTGGGAAAGTATTGAATGCCCCAATTGCAATTATAGACAAAAGAAGGCCTGAGCCAAATGTCGCTAAAGTTGAAAATGTTATAGGGAATGTCAAAGGCAAAACTGCCTTTTTAGTTGATGATATCATAGACACAGCTGGCTCGATAACAGAAGCGGCAAATATTTTGCTAAGATTTGGAGCTAAAGAGGTTTATGCTCTTGCAACCCATGCAGTCTTATCAGACCCAGCAATAGAAAGAATAACCAAATCGAATCTTAAGGAAGTAGTTGTTACAAATACTATACAAATCCCAAAAGAAAAAATGATAGGCAAGCTTAAAGTTATATCAATAGCGCCTTTATTGGCAGAAACTGTAAAAAGAACACATGAAGGACTGCCAATGGGGGTTGTTTACGAGCAAATGTATAAGAAACTGGAGAGAAAAATAAAATAATGAAAGTAAAAAATGACAGAAGACAAAGAGAAGAAAGCACAGGAAATGTATATGGAATTTCAGATGATTGAGCAGCATATCAAGCAACTTCAGAAGCAATTGGAAGCAGTAACGCATCAACTGATTGAACTTAATTCAACAAGCAACAGCCTAGACGAATTTAATAAGATTAATGCCGGAAGAGAGATATTTGTGCCATTAAGCTCTGGGATATTTGCTAAAGCGAGCATTAAAGACACTTCGGAATTGCTTGTAAATGTAGGGGCAAACGTTGTTGTCAAAAAGGATGTCATTTCAACAAAAAAACTTATACAAAAACAGATGGAAGAGATTCAAAAAATGCAAAGACAGATGATTGATGAATTGGAGAAAATGACGGATCACGCTGCTCAGATTGAAATGCAATTGCAAAGTTTAATTTCACAAGAATAAAATTCTTAATAAATTTAGGTTTTTGAAAAAGTTAATGGAAAATTATTTAATGCGTTAGGAAAGCAATAAAAACATAAAATAGGACATTGAATTTCCATTAAAAAGGATATTAAATAAACTAATAATGAAAAATTAAATTCAAAATCAACTAAAATGTTCAAATTCCTAAAAGAAAAGCTGAAAAGCGCAATATCAAAGATTTCTGAAGGCGTAGAGAAAGAAGGCAAGATAGAAGAAAAATCAGCAGAAGAAATTGAAAAAAAGGAAGATAAAAGTTTTTTTGCCAAGTTAAAGGAAAAATTTGCAGGGAAAGAGGAAAAAGAAAAAACAATTCCTGAAGAAAAAAAGGCAGAAATTGAAAAAAGCGAGGTTAAGAAAGAAGAAAAGCCCAGGATAATTGAGCATAAAAAAATAGAAGAAAAAATAAAACCTAAGCCTGAAGTTAAGGAATACATAAAGCAAGAGCATAAAGTTGAAGTTAAAGAAGAACCAGTAAAACAAAAGATAATAGAAAAAGAGTCGAATGCGAGTAAGCAAATCACTCGCTCACAACTGACTGAGAAGAAGGGCTTTTTTGAATCTATAAAGGAAAAGATAATAACGACAAAGATAAATGAAGAGCAGTTTGAAAAGTTGTTTTGGGAATTGGAATTGGCGCTGATGGAAAACAACGTTGCAATCGAAGTTATTGAAAAAATAAAAAAAGACTTAAAAGAAGAGCTTGTCGAAAAGCCAATTAAAAGAACAAAAGTTGAGGAAACAATTCAGGAGACATTAAGAGGTTCTATTGAAAGCTTGTTTGAAATAAAGAATATTGATTTGATTGAAGAAATAAAAAACAAGAGAGAAAAGCCATATATTATAGCTTTTTTTGGCATAAATGGAAGCGGAAAGACAACAAGCATTGCAAAGCTCGCAAATATGCTGAAAAGCAAAAAAATTTCCTGTGTTCTGGCTGCTTCTGACACTTTTAGGGCTGCTTCAATAGAGCAGCTTCAGCAGCATGCTGACAAATTAGGGGTAAAAATAATCAAGCACGACTATGGCTCTGATCCAGCTGCTGTTGCATTCGATGCAATAAAGCATGCAAAGGCAAAAAACATTGATGCGGTTTTGATTGACACTGCCGGAAGGATGCATAGCAATGTGAATTTGATTCAAGAAATGCAAAAAATAGTTCGAGTTACAAAACCCGACTTGAAAATATTTGTAGGAGAAAGCATAACAGGAAATGATTGCGTTGAGCAAGCAAAAACATTTAATGATGCGATAGGTATAGACGGGATAATTTTGGCTAAGGCTGATGTTGATGACAAGGGTGGAGCTGCTGTTTCTGTGAGTTATGTAACAAAAAAACCAATCTTATATTTAGGAACAGGACAAAAGTATAGTGATTTGCAGGAATTTGATTCTGAGATTGTGATTAAGGGGTTGGGGTTGGCTTGATTTTTCCCTATTAACAGATACAAAAATCAAAATATTTATATAGTTGATATATAATTAATATATAGGTGATTATATATGACTGAAGCAACTACAATCCAATTGGATAAAAAGGTATTGAAAAAATTGAAAGACGCCAAAGAATACCCTAGACAAACTTATAATGAGCTGTTGGATAAGGTTGTTTCAGTATTTGTTGCAGTCAAGAAAAAGAACAGTTATGATGAGTTCTTGCATAAAATACAACAAGCCAAAATGAAAGAACTTTGGGATAATAAAGAAGATGAGGCTTGGGATAATGTATAAAACAGGCGATGTAATTCTTGCTCAGGTTCAATTTACTGACACTTTTGAGGTCAAAACAAGGCCTGCAGTTGTTCTTTTTGAAGAGCATGGAAATATTGTAGTGGCTGGTATAACTGGCAATGTAAAAATGGAAGGCATACCCTTAACAAAAAAAGAAGGTTCTGTTAAGGATAGCATTATAAAAATAAATTATATCTTTACAATTTCTGACAAAATGGTTAAAAAATATTTATTTGCATTATCAAAAGAAAAAAAGAGCATTTTAGTTGAAGAATTGATGAAAAAATTAAGCAAAAATCAATAAAACTCAATCTCACCATCCAAATAAATTCCCTTGTGAAGCTTCACAGGACGCCAATCATCAACAATTAACTCTGCATTGAGCCATTCTGCAAGCTCTTCTGCATTGCCTATTGTTGCACTCAATGCTATTATTTGAGCATTTTTTAATAATTGCTTTAATATCGTAAGTAAAATCTCTAATGTTGGACCTCTTTCTGAGTCATTGAGCAAATGGATTTCATCAACAACAATGGTTGAGATGTTATTCACCCATGGAGAATTATGCCTTAATAAAGAATCCATCTTCTCAGCTGTTAGAACAATCAGGTCATAATCCGCAAGAAAAGGGTCTGCTGAATCAATATCCCCTATCGATAAGGCAATTTTCGCGATTTTGCCATATTTCCTCTTAAAATCCTTATATTTTTCAGATGCCAATGCTTTTAATGGCACAATATAAACTGCCTTTCCCTTGCCTTCAATAATTGACTTTAGAGATGCAAGCTCTGCTATCAAAGTTTTTCCAGATGCTGTCGGAGTGCAAACTAACAAATTTTTTCCTTCTAAAAGCCCATTTTTGATGGATTTTTCCTGTGCAGGCCTCAGCATTGTTATCTCTTTTTCAAGAATTTCGTACAATTCTTTTGGTATGGCATTTTTTATTGAGCCCAGTTCCATGACCCCCTAGATTTAGACTCGTTATATAAATATTTTGAAAAAATTTATAAATAAACTTTAAGTTGAGCCTTAGAATGGAAACATGGAAACATACAGCAGTATCACTAATTCTAGCTGCTTTGCTCTACAAATTTTATAGTTGGAAGGTCATTTTTATAATTGTCGGCGGAGTTTTAATAGATATTGACCATTATTTTTTATTTGTTTTTAAATATAAGAAATTTGGGTTAATGGAATGTTATAATTTTTTTACGATTGAAGGCAAGAAAAATAATTGGAATGATTTTAATGGAGACCTTTTTGTATTTCATACAGTAGAATTTTTCATATTAATGACGGTACTATCATTTTATAAGGATTTTGCATTATTATTCACAATAGGGCTTATATCGCATCACATTTTAGATTTGATTTTTCTTTTTACTGTCACAAAACGTGCTGTTGT
>JACPMP010000081.1 GCA_016185915.1 Candidatus Woesearchaeota archaeon | reverse complement strand
AAGCTCAAGTTTGACCTCTTTTCGCATATTAGCTACAATATAGCTAACTACTATAAAATCATTTCGCTGTTATAGAATATACTTCAAGAAAAAATGAGTCACTTCACTAAATGATTATAATCGATAGAAAGATATTTATATAAATACGGCATAAGCAATAATGTTGATTAAAATGGCGAGTGAAGTTGTGACAATACCAAAAAAGGAATATGAACTTTTGCTTAAATGTAAGCATATTGTTGAATCAGAATTTGAAGAAGATTTCTCTGAAGAATTCATCAAAGCAATCAAAGAAAGTGAAGAAGCGTACAAGCGGGGAGAATTAGTAAGGGTAAAGAATTCTGAAGAGAGAAGAAAGCTTTTTGATTCTCTGTAATTAAAGATGGTTTACAAAGAAGTATTAACAAAACCATTCTTAAATGATGTTAAAGATATCAAAAGAGACAAAGTACTTCTGGAAAGACTTCACAAAAAGATGGACGAAGTTTTACAAAATCCAGAGCATTATCCAATGAAAAGCTACAACCTTAAAGGTAAAAGAGCTGCTCATGTTGGTTCTTATGTTATCGTCTTTGAAATCAAGGGAAATGATGTTTTATTTCTAAGATTCAAGCATCACGATTATGCTTATGAATGATTTTGCCAAATGTTTGTATAATCCATAGGGATTATGCGAAGCTGAGAAGAAAAGCCCCCTTTTTGAGTGTAGAATTCGTTGGATTGGGCGAACTTTAAATAAACCAATAATTATTTAAAGTTCCTGAATTAAATACAATACAATGCCACAAATAGACATAAAATTGATTGCAGAATCTTTGACCTTATTGATTGTTTGGGTTTTCATTGGTGCATTAGTTCTGTTTTGGCTTACAAAGCTATTTAGGATGAACAATTCAAATTATAAAAATCCTTTAAAAACTCTGATTGTAGTAATGATTGGTTTTATAGTGATTCCTATTTCTCTAGTTGTTTTCTTTGGAGTTCTCGTAAAACTTGTACCATCACTCTCGCTGATTTTCTCCACAAAACTATTCGGTATCGCCACCTCATTAGTCGTTTTTCTTGCTAACTTCTTCATTTTTCACTATTGTCTAAAAAAATACTTTCAAAATCCGATGTGGAAATCTTTAATGCTGTATATAAGTCTTCTGATTGTCTTTTTCTTGATATTCACCATCTTATTTCTATTCAGCTTTTTCTACTCATTATGGCATTATTACTCATAATACACAATGGGGGTTTTCTACGTTAATTTTATTGTAAGTAATGCTTGTGATAGTTCTCCATTCCAAAGAAAAATTTTGAATTTAAGGTAAAATCTATTTGTTGCACGAGCGGCGGTGGGTGGATTGATTTCTTTATTGTTTTTTTCGTTAATGGGTTTTCGTTAATGCGTAAATTCATTGAAAAACATCATCTTTCAACGTTAAAAGCTAGATAAATTCTCGAAAATGGGGTTTCGATTGGTTAATCGTATAATTTTCGTACGTAAAATAAAAGGAGTGGCAAAAATGTTTACCTAATAAACTTTAAACAAATTATAGTATAAATATATAAACACATCAAAATTAATAATCTCTAAAATGACCATAGACAAAAAAGAACTTACAAAATTATCTCCACAAGATAGAATAAAGAAGCTAAAATTGATGGAAGAAGAGCGGAAGAAAGAAGTTGATGAAATAGAGAAATTAATAAATGCCTCAATGCAGGAGTTGAAGACAGGGAAGATTGCTGAAGAGATTGTCCCCGAGCAAAGGGCTGTTGACATTTCAAGGCTTTTTGAAGCAAGCGGTGGGCAAAGGCTTGAAAGAACCGTAAGGCAGGAAGCTCCGCCAGCCGCTTTGACTAAAGGAACAAAGGGCTATAATACTGTAATGCAGACCTATCAAGATTATTCCCAACTCAAAAGGTTTTACAGCATTTTGTCTATGGAAGGCAGCCTCACAGAGGAACAGATTGGTGCAATTGGGCAGATTGGCGAAAGGATTACAAGGGCAGAAAGGTACATGACAGAGGGGGAAAAGTCAGCAAGCAAGCTTGATGCAAGCAGAGTAGTTCTATACAAATTGAAAAAAGAAACAGGGCTTTAGGAAGTTTTAGATTTTAAGGTGTACATGACAGGGTCAAATCTCATTAAATTTTTGATTTCCTCCCATTCTCCTGAACTTAAGCCGGCTATAGGGACGAGAGAAAGAGCCATGATTGGCATATCCATAGATGGATTCTTCATGTATTTTTCAAACCTTCCTATTTTATCCATAGAATCCCTATCAGCCAAAACAAAGCTTCCGCTTTCTGCTGCTTTATTTAATGTCCCAACATGCCCAGCCATATTTTCATATGCACTTTGTGCTCTAAAAGTTCCCAGATAACTAAACAATTTTTCATAATCAACATAAGAAGCATGAGGCGAAGTTCCATAACTCTTAGAAAAAGTGCCGTATCCTCCTAAATTGAAGCCCTTTTCTTCTTTTGATACAGTATAACTTTTTCCTTCTTCAACTAATCCTTTTTCTTTCTTCTCTTTTTTTGCCTTCTCAACAGCATTTTTAATTAAAATATTTATAATGGAAGAAAATGGCATTTGCTCTTCACGTTTTTGTATTGCTGGCTTTTGTTTTCCGACCTTAAGCCCAGGTACTTTTACAGCAGCTTTTTTTAACTTAACCTTTAAAAAATTTCTTAATACCTTGTCTGCTAATGTTTTTTTAGTCAAAATAGTTTTAGTCAAAATACCACCTCTTGGATATAATATCCAACTGAGAAAAAAGGCTTTTATTTATATTTTATTGTTTTTTGATATATAGTTTCCAATAATTATTTAAATTAAAAATAAAATTAAACAAAATATACAAATGAACAACATTATTTTTAGTCAAATTAAAAAAGAGTATGATAATTTTTATAGAGTTCTCTTAAAAAGAGGAAAATTACCTATGCGGAGCACTGAAAAGGGCTTCTGGAATGCTGCAATTTCAGATGAGGTTTATGAAACATTCAAAAAAATAAAGCTGAATCAGTTCACGAATTTTTTGGATATAGGAAGCGGCGATGGCAAAGTTGTTTTGATTGCTTCTTTGTTCTGCCAGAATGCAGAGGGAGTTGAAATAGACCAATTTCTGCATAATGAGGCAGTTCAAATGCAGAAAAGATTTGAATTTGACAACGTATTTTTTCACAATAAAGATTTTTTTGGGCATGATTTTTCAAAATATGATATCCTATTTTTAAGTCCAGATACATCATTAGAAAGAGGCTTGGAAAATAAATTATTGAAAGAAATGAAAGGCAAGCTTATTCATTATGGGCATCATTTTCATCCAAGATTTTTGAAAAAAGAAGATAGTTTTCTAGTGAATGGGAATTTGGTGAGTTTGTACTCTAGATAAGTTCTATATTTTTATTCCCAATTAAAATTTTTGCAATATTTTTTATTAATGTGAGCTTAATGTCTTATTTTATTATTCTGTATCTTGCCTAACGCATTAAATTTTTCCTGTCATTAATTTTTTCAAAAAATAAAATCAATAACTTTGATATACGACAATCAAACAAAAACCATCACTCCATATTGTTTACCTTTTATATTTACATCACTCACAACAAAACTGTTCTTATCAATTATTTTTAATTCCTTATTTGAAGAAAGCAAAAAATACAACTTGCTTTTTGCTGTTGTCAATATATCACCATAAATAATTTCATTCCCTATTTTCTCATATTTTCTTAATAAAAATATACCCTCTTCCGTTGTATAAACAATAACCCCCTGCAAAATCCCTGAAAACATAACTGCAAGCTGTTTTGAATGTTTTTGTATTATTTTTAAATTAGTTTTTGCGATTTCAATTGATGGCTTACATTCAAAACTGTGAGGGAAGTGGCTTAATAAACTAACATCAAAATGCCTTGCTGCAATATTATTATAGAATGGGAATTCATATCCATTTGAGTTTTCTAAAATTTTTAATGTCAAGTCTGCATTGTTTTCATTGAAATTCTTTTGGAAAAATTCACAACAGCATCTCGGATAGCCAAGCAACAAGCCAAATTCGTAATGATTATTGTTTTCTTCCACCAATTTTGCTTTTTCAGCTATTTCCTTATTCTTTGACAAATAAACAAAAAGATATCCTTTTTGAGGGGAATTTTTTGAAATCTTAATTGATTTATCCGAATAGAACTCGCTTTGAATGTTTCGTTTTAAAACTTTGAAGTCTGAGATTGATGTTTTTATTCCCCTTTCATTTAAGAAATCAATAACTTTATTTAATTCATCTTCAAAAACAAGAATTCTTGCGCATGGCTTAATGCCTTCGATAACGTAGAGAACTTCTAAAGACTTAGTTATTGAGCGGAAGATTTGCTGGAGTTGTTGAATCATAGAATTAGTTTTAGTGTATTATTTATAATAACTTTGGTGCAGTGTCACTATCCATTAAAAACAACAAAACCTTTTATATTATTAACAATAATTTTATAAACATATAAAATAAAGATAATAAAAAAGAGGTTAATAATGAAATTTGATATTCCCAAGAAAGAGCATCCTAATCTTGAAAGGTATTACAAAGAGGACATTGATACTGCTTATAAGTTTGCTAATGAGGTTTACAAGGAATTAGGAAGTCTTATAAGGGCAGTTGTTATATTCGGCTCAACTGCAAGAAGGACAAAAGCTCCAGGCGGCGACATAGATGTTCTTGTAATTATAGACGATTTAATGATGAATATGTCACCAGAGCTTGTTGAGGCATATCGGCTTATTGTGCAAAACTCTATCGTCAAGATTTCTACTAAGCTTCATGTAACGACTATGAGGTTTACTTCATTTTGGGAGTACATGAGAAATGGTGATCCAATAGCCATTAATTTATTGCGAGATGGGGTTGCTTTGATTGATTCTGGATTTTTCGATCCGATGCAGGCATTGCTGAAAAGAGGCAGGGTAAGGCCAACACAAGAAAGCATTTGGACTTATTACACAAGAGCGCCTAACACATTGCACAACTCAAAATGGCATCTGCTGCAAGGTGTGATTGACTTGTATTGGGCAGTTATTGACGCTGCGCATGCCGCCTTGATGAAAGTAGGAGAGATTCCACCAACACCTGAGCATGTTGCTGATTTGATGGAGCAGAAATTAGTCAAGAAGAAAATGTTGGAGCATAAATATGTTACAATAATGAGGAATTTCTACAGATTGATGAAAATGGTAACACATCGAGAGATTGTTGAAATCAAAGGAGAGGAATTTGACAGATACTATAAAATTGCAGAAGATTTTGTGCAGAGAATGAGAAAATTGATAGAGCATGGGAAGTGATAAGATTATTTTTCACCTTACATTGTCTTGTTTCTTAGGTATTGAATAATAACATCTTCAACTACTTTTGGATTTATAATTAAGTCTATCCTTTGTTGCATTATAATTTTTGCTTCCTTTTCCCCAACCTCTACTCTACCAAAACGTACAACTCTAAAACCACAGGGAGCCTCTTCGGTATGTGGGTAAGGAATTGCCGCACCAAAAAATCCTACGTCTTTTCCTTGAAGCAAGTTATCAGTCATACTTGAAGAATTTTTTCTCATTTTAAGGAAACTTAAGGCATCTCTATTGATTTTTTTGCCTGATTTATCCTCAACTACTGATTCTGTTACAAGATATGCACCTGCATGAGCATAAACCGATTTTTTTTCATACATTAGAGATTTCACAGTTTCAAAAACCACGTAGGGTTGTGCCAAATTTAATTCTAGTAAAGTTTTTGCAACATAAAGGCGTGGATAGGTATCTGCATATATCATACCTTCTGAATTATTAACTCTTATAATTTCTCTACGTAATGCTCTATCTATATCAGACAACAACGAAACTATACCTCTTTCTAATACTTTCCCATTTGGTGACACTCTTGGCACTCTAAAAGTTCTATGTTGTGACTCATAAATCTCGAGAAATTGATAAGGTTGCGCTGCTGAAAAATCTTGGACCATTTTATGTTCTATTATGCAGTTTAATTAAAATCTTTTCAATAAAACCTCGCAAACAAAATAATCGCAGTAAACACAAAAAATGAAGTGAATGCAAAAGTGCTTAAAACAAGCAGTCTTAAATTGCTGTCTGCCTCTTTAAAGGAAATCTTTATTGTTGGTGTTTCAATTGGCTGCTTGACTGCTTCTGTCTTTTTTTGCTGTTTTGGTTGTTCTTGTTGTCCAAGCAATAAAACAACTTCCTCTTCCTTTGTTTTTTCAATGCAATCTATAACTTTTAAGTCAACCTTTTTGGTATCGCGCAGTACGTTATCAGCAGTATAAATATTTGCGATAATTTGGTAAGTACCTTGCTCAATACTATTGTTTATTTTAAATCTCAAAGACTTTTGTATTATATTGCTTCCAATTTCAGAGATTATTTTGATGTTCTTCTCACTAAAATCTAAACCCGAATCATCATTTTTTATCTCCAAAAAGCTGTTTTCCTCATCTTCTTCCCCAACATTGATTATTTTATATTTTATGTTTATAACTCTAACACAATTTATTGTTGAAGGGCTTAAATCAAAACTTAAAAATCTTAAATCATCTTTTTCTTTCTCAATCTCAAGCTCTGTGTCAAATCGGGCATTGCGTTCTACATTATTTTCATCCTCTCCTTCTGCTTCTATTGAGACGTCAAAATCACCTTCGTCAGCATTTACAGGAATATTAAACCTCAACGTAACTGTTTTGCCATCTTGCGCTTTTAAATCAAATTCTCTCGACTCTTCTTCAATATCATCTCCATCATCTATTCCCTCTATGGCTGCCTTAACTTTAACATCATTTATTTCTAAATTAGCATTTTTTGAAAAAACATTTTTCACAGTGACTTTAAGTTCTACTTTGCTGTTTGGCTTGCTTTCTTTTCTTATCTTTCCTTTATTGACTAAGTTGCTGCTTTTTCTGCCATCTACCTTAGCATCAACGTCAATAATCTTTAATCCAATTTCTTCTTTTATACTAAGATTAAAAGATTGTGTTGCAATGTCTGTAAAGTCTGTGACGCTTACATTAACAGCAAATAAGCCACTCAATGATGGAACAAAGCTTATTGCCCCAGTTGAGCTATCAATTGATACTCCACTTAGATTTGCCTTTAAAGAAAAAACTAATGTATCGTTATCAATATCGTTGGCTTCTGCATCATAAATATATCTCTCGTTTACTTCCCCATCTGTTTTAGGTAAAGATGTTATAGTTGGGGGAGTATTCCCAATCCCATTAACTGAAATAATGACAATTTTTGAGTCTGTTAAAAAGCCATCGCTTACTGTAAAGTTTATTACATTGTCGCCTAAGTCTATGTTTGTTGGCCTCCACGATACTGTTGCTAATGAATTATTAATTTTTGACAATGAAATTCTAGAATGGTTTAGCGAGAATGTCACAGTATCATTATCAAAATCAACTGCAGTAATGTTGAAGCTCAGGTTTGTGTTTTTAGAAACTACTTTATTTGATATTGGATCCAAAACTGGCGCCCTGTTAACGTTTGAAACTCTAACTATCCACGCCATAGAAATCTGATTTAGTGCAGAATCTCTTACTGTAGCATTTACTGCACGAATACCGCTCTCATTAAAGTCAGGCGTGTAGGCAAAAGTTAATGGATTGGTGCTTGCAAGACTGTTGTTTATAAACCAAAAGTAATTAAGAACAGCATCATCTGGATCAGATGCATTAACGCTAAAATTTAAGGTTGAGTTTTCCGGCAGAATTTGGTTTAAGCTTGTAGGTGAAAAACCAGTTATAAAAGGGCTGTTATTTACTGCGATATTAAGCAATGTGTCAAAACCAGATTTTCCATAGCTGTCGTTAAAGAAAACAGTTATGTTGTATTGCTTCTGCTCGTAAGGAGTTGTGCTCAACCTAAACCACCATAAATCTCCATCTTTAGTCATAGAAAAGTTTGCGCCATTAAAATTTACAATGGATGAGTTAACTTGGGTTGTGTCGTCTGTCAAGTTTACAGTTATGTTAACAATGCCGCCAATTTGCGAATTATTTCTCGTGACATTAAGCCATTTGTTAAGCGTAGGCGCTTTGTTGTCATTCTTTTTTCCGGGTGTCAAAGTGATTAGATTGAATATGTTTGGAGCGCCATCTGGGTATCTGCCTATTGAGATGTTTTCACCTGGATTAGCATATTTTAAAATTGAATTAATAAGATTTCCTGAAGAGTTATATAAGAAAATGCTGTCGTCACCATCATTTAGATTTAGTGAAGGTACTGCAGGTCCGTACTCTATAACAATAAATCCGCTTGGCTTATAGGTTTGATTGAATATGATTTCATTTCTAACTAAAACAACAAATTCATTTGCTCCAATTACTACATTACCTATTGTAAAATTTTTATTAGCGGCCTCTTCTGAAATATTAAAGTTTAATAAATTGATGGATGATGTACCATTATTGAATAATTCAATCCACTCGTAATCTGTATTAACACTATTGGGCAAGAACTCGTTTATTAAAACAGCAGCAAAAGAGTTTGCTGACAGGATTATTAAGAATAATACAAATAATGCAACTAAAGCTCCCTTTTTCAAAACCATAACCCCCTTTTGTAGTAATTTTAGAGTAGGTATATAAATTTTATTGTAGCTTACCTTTTCTTAAATAAATTATCACAATCAATCCAGCAAGAACTAATATGACAAAACCGCCTAAAAACATCGATAATAATATTGGAGAATTGAAAATTGAAGTTTCTTGCGTTGATGTAATGAACCCTTCTTTAGGAATCCCTTCCATTTCCTCTTTTGGTTGAATTACCGTTACTGCTTCTTGTTCCTTCTTTTCCTCTTGTGTTGGTTTTGTCTTAGTTGCGCCAGAAATGCAATCTCTAACAATCAAATCAACAGTTTTTTTGTCAAACAGTACAAAATTTTTCCAGTAGAGATTTATTAAGAATTGGTAAGTTCCTGCATTTAAAAAAGAAGGGACTTCGATGTTTAGTGTTTTAGTGTGGGTTTTCTCTTCATCACTAGCTTCGTCTGAAGACTCTAATGATATGCCTCTATCGAATGAGTTTATTCCAAGATTGGCATTTCTAAATTCAAGTGCAATTTCATTTTCGGCATTTGAGCCGGCATTAACAACATCTGCTGTTAACTTGGCTTTTCTGTTGCAATCCACTATGCTTGGATTTAACAAAACTTTTGTGATTCTTATGTCGTGGCTTTGCTTCTTGACCTCAAGCTTTAATTTAAGCTCTGTTTTGTAGGGTGTT
>JACPMP010000091.1 GCA_016185915.1 Candidatus Woesearchaeota archaeon | reverse complement strand
TTTCAACCAGTTTCAATTTGCAAAGCTCTCATCAAATATTTTCCTTAGTTCAATATCATTTTTATTGATTTTGGTTCTGATTGGTTTAGTTGTTTGGTTATTTTTGAAAAAGGAAACGCATGAACATAAAGAACATGAACATGAAGAGCATCATGCTGAGCATATTGTACATGAGAAAGTTAAAAAAATACCATTAACCTTTCATGAAAAACTAAGCTGGAGTTTTGTTGCTTTGATTGCTGTTTTAATTTTATTTAACCAATTTCAAATAGCTCAAGTAAGTGCTTTAGGTAGCGGTACTTCTTCAAGTGTTGGCGGTTTTGTAAAATCTGTTTCTTCTGGCTCAGTAAAATTGGTTGGCTCAGGAAAAGGAGGCATTGTTGTAGGGCCCCAATTGAATTCAGACGGCAGGACAACAAAACTTGTTGAATGGCCTACAATTAGCGAAACTCCTGCACCAAAAAGCACAGGCAATCCAACTCAAGATGCAATTGCAACAGTTGTGCCTACAGGAACCCCATCGTATGTTTTAGAGGGTTCAGGCTCTGAAAAGATTAAAGGAGCAACATTTGATGACCCATTGACAAGCCAAAAGGTATGGGCATCGTTACTTGGCTCAAGAAGATTTGGAACTACAAATGCAATCCAATTGACTCCGGAGGAAGAGCAGCGCTGGCAAAGGCTTACATCAGTTTTTACATGCGATTACTGCTGCGGTGGTCCAAACAGCGTCACAACAATTAACAGGTGCGGCTGTGCGCATAGCTATGCATGGCAGGGCATGGCAAAATTCTTCATAAGGTATTATCCAGATTACACTGATGAGCAGATACTAGGCGAGATGACAAAGTGGAAAGGGCTTTGGTATCCTCAAGGCATGATACAAGATTACCTCGTTTACACAGGGCAGCAACCAGCTACAATCTTAACACATGGCGGCTCTGTTGGCATAAGGCAGCAGTTCCTGCAGCAAGCTCCTAATGCGCAACATCAAACTCAAGCATCAGCAACCCCATTAGACCAATTGCCTTCAATGGTAGGAGGATGTTGATTTTTATTTAAAATAATAATAAATAATGCGTTGTGTAAGATAAAATCCAATAAAAATACACATTAATTTAACTTTCAATAAAACAATAACTAAAACAAAATAATGAAAATAAAATCAAATTAATAATCCAAATCTTTATAAATAATTAAACAAAACTATAAAGGAGGTCAAAAATGAACAGAAATGTTATTATTGTGATTGTGCTTGTTGTTTTGGTATTGCTAACTGCAGTTCAAGCAATTCAGCTAAGCAGTTTGAAGACAGGCATAAGCACAGACAAAGTAAGTGTTGGAAATGCGCCTGCACAAAGTTCTGGTGCCAGTGTTCCTTCAAATATACAAGATTTGCCTTCAATGGTAGGTGGATGTTAATTTAATGGGTGGTGTAAGATGAATGTAAAAATAGCTATATTGGCGGTGTTAGTGTTTAGTGCTTTTTTAATTGGCTGTAAACCTTCAAGCCAAAGCGGATATGCAACATACAATCAGCCGCAAGGACAGCCACAACAGCAACAATATGTTGGTGGAGGCTGTGGAGTTGCTCCAAGCGGAGATTACGAAGACACACCAGTAGAAGCACTTGATTTAACAAACTCTGCATTGTAAATTCTGGCAATTGTGAGCGAGTTCAGTGACATGTGAGGCTCGTGAGAGACTCACTCGCCAGCTACCCGCTCACTCGCATTCGACTAAAATGGAGCTTACAAAAAGGGAGAAGCGCAAGCTTAGATTAGGGAAGCTAAGGCAAGAAAGCCAAGAAGCTCAAAAAGAATATGAGCAAAGACTCGAGCAGCAAAATCAAGTACAAGGACAAAGCAAAGGAATTAAATCAAAATATTACATTATTGCAGCTGTGATTGGAATTATCATATTGGCAACTGCTGCATATTCTGTATATTCAATAAATAAATCTGGCCAATATGACCAATTTGCTATGACCAATTTGCAAAATGCCTAACTGAAAAGGGTGCTGTTATGTATGGAGCAATGGGTTGGTGCAAATATACGCAAGGGCAAAAAGCAATGTTTGGAAAGTCTTTCAAGTACATAAATTACCACGAATTCAATGATTTGGCGGGCATAAAGAAAACGCCAACATGGGTTATCAATGGAGCATGGCATGAGAATGTGCAATCATTTGAAAAACTGGCAGCATTAACGGGATGTAAGATATGAGGTTCTAAATGGATCCGGAAAAAAAAGGGGCTAAAAAAGTTATCTCTAAAATATTAAATATTGAGAATGTTTTTATTGGTTTAGTCATTCTGCTTGGAATTATTGTAGTAATCAATATTGTGTTGACATTTAACTTAAATAAAGGTTTAACAAAAAGTACAGAAGCACTAAAGGAAAAGCTGAAACCTGCAAAAATTGAGCTTGCCATTATTAAGAATTCTAAATGCAGCGATTGTTTTGACATCTCAACTATTGTAAGTTATGTTAAAACTGCAAATGTGAATGTCGCAAAAGAAACGATATTTGAGTTTGATTCAAAGGAAGGAAGAGAATTAATAAAAAAATACAATATAGAGAAAATCCCAACAGTTGTTATTACAGGAGAAATTGACAAGGTTAATATTCAAGGTTTGGAAAAGAAAGAAAATGCTTTATTGCTGACAAGGCCTTTGCCTCCTTATGTCAATGCAGTAACTGGAAAAATAGAAGGAAGGGTTACTTTGTATAATCTAAAAGACACAGCATGTGAAAAATGCAGCGATTTAACTGTATTAATAAATCAGATTAAAGGGGCAGGAGTTAAGATTTCTGAGGAAAAAATTATCGCTCCATCAAGTGATGAAGGAAAAGAATTGATAAAAAAGTATAGTATCAATTTTGCACCAACAATCATTTTATCAAAAGAAGCTGCTGCTTATGATATAATACAACAAGCATGGCCTAATATAGGAAGCAAGGAAATTGATGGCTCTTATGTTTTAAGGTTGGTTAATCCCCCATTTATCAACTTAACTACTGGAAAACTAAGAGGTATTGTGAATATAATCTACTTAACAGACAAAAGCTGTACAGAATGCTATAATATAAGCCAGCATAAGGAAATACTCACAAACCCGCAAAGCTTTGCCGTAAAGCTTGATAAAGAAGAAACCTTTGATATAAGTGACTCTAAAGGAAAAGAGCTAATTGCTAAATATAACATCACACAAGTTCCTACAATATTTTTATCAGATGAAATTAGTGTTTATCCTTCAAGCCAAGTTCTAAAGCAGTTCTTTTCTTTTGAGAAAGATGGGTCATATGTTTTTAGAAGGTTATCAACTGTAGGAACCTATAAAGATTTAGCAACAAATCAGGTTATTCAGCCTCAACAACAGTTCCAGCAGCAAAGTGAAGAGCAATAGCGTCAAAAACAAATAATAAAAATAAAAAGTTAAATGATGGCAAGTATAAAAGAAAAAATATTCGGCGCATCTGGAAGTATTTCAGGAGTGCTCAGCTTTTTAGGCGGCTATCAAGTTTGCCATAATACCTGCTTAGCTTTAATTGCCTTTTTGACATTTCTTGGCTTTGCAGCAGCCGGAATGCCTCTCCTTTTCCTTACAAAAGTTGCCATTCCATTTTGGACAGCTGCGGTTTTTTTGTTAATTTTAACAATATTTTTGAGATACAAAAAAAATATTCATTTCTCTGATAAAATGATTTTATTCAATTCTGGCTTAATAATTGCAGGCACTCCATTTCAGCAAGTGCAACAGTTTAATTATGCATTCTGGATTACTGGAGGAGTTTTAGCTGCCTCAAGCATCGGATGGTATGCTTATGATAAAGTTAAGAAAAAATAAAGAAAAATGACAAGAAAGAATATAGTTTTTTATGTCCTAATCTTAATTTTAGCGATGTTGTTTCTTTGGCAGTGGCTTTCAAAAGACGCCTTAATAAATCAATTGAATATATTGCAAAAACATAACACCCAACTGCAATTATTGAGTGGGATAGGGCCATTAGGCTCAACTCATTTGCATGCAGATGTTAAGGTTTATATTAATGGACAAGCAATTGATTTTTCACAAAGAAAATATCAGCTTACAACCAGCTTTATACACTTTGAAGGGGGAATTAGTGATGCAATTCACATCCATGCAACTGGATTAACAGTAGGACATTTGCTTAAATCTGTGGAAATTGATTTCAGCAATAACTGCATAGTTGTTGAAAGCCAAAGTTACTGCAATGAAAATGAGAAGAAACTGAAATTTTATGTCAATGGTCAGCTGAATAATGAATTTGATAATCGAGTTATCAAAGATTTGGACAAATATTTGATTTCTTATGGCAATGAAAATGAATCAGAAATACAGAAGCAAGTGGGTTCTGTGACTAATTTAGCAGCAAGGTATAGTCTGCAGAAATAACATCTGCAAAAATTTTACTTCGTAAAAATTTTTGAAAATCGAAATCTTTAAATACTACTTGGATAATGTAAAATATATTCTGAAAAACATATTTGGGGGTTTGTTGATGTCAAATAAAGAAATATTTAATGTATTTTTTAGAGAGAAGCCAGCCATGATGCTTGTTGAATTAAAGAATGCAAAAGGCGAGATTTATGCTTCTTCAATTGCAAAAACAGTAGATTGCACTTATTCTCATGTTGTAAAGATACTGCAGGAAATGCAGAAAGCCGGATTAGTCAATTTTGAAAAGCAAGGCAGGTTAAAGCTTCTTACATTGACAAAAACAGGGCAAGAAGTAGCTGACAAGATTGACGGGATAAGGACGATATTGTGAGATTTCTTTTTTGTCACCCAAAACGTTCTCAGCATACATTTGGCAAAACAAAAATAGAAATGTTTAAATATATGCTTTTTCCAGAAGTTAGCCACAAGATAAAAAAGGTGATAATATGAAGATTTTTGATTTAAAAAATGGCTATATTGCACATCCAGGTATGCTGTTTATTGTTGGACTAATTATTGGCATTGTCTTAACAGTATTATGGGCACAGCAAATTATCTCAGTTCCATTTCCATTTTGCAAATAAAATAAAAAAGGTGATAATATGAAAATATTCAATAAAAAAGGAATTGTAACTCATCCAGCTATGATGTTTTTATTTGCACTAATTCTTGGTTTGGTTTTGGCTTATGTGTGGATTAAATATGTCAATATATGGAATCCGTACTGCGCAAAATAAATTTATTTTTTTAATTTCTTTTTTATTATCCTATTATTGAAAGC
Source organism: Candidatus Woesearchaeota archaeon (assembly GCA_016185915.1). Classification (GTDB taxonomy): domain Archaea; phylum Nanobdellota; class Nanobdellia; order Woesearchaeales; family GW2011-AR4. The sequence goes on along the minus strand of JACPMP010000091.1, from coordinate 2,065 downwards.
ATTAAAAATAAGCAATAAACCTTAAAGCTCCATTGCAAAAGTTGCTATCATCAAGAAAACTCCTTCTACAATTAATACCACATTATAAACAGTGTTGCTGAATAGCTCGAATTTAAACCAAGGCAATGTGGGAAGCAAGCCCAATATCGCAGCAATTACCGCAATTCCAAAAGACCACCAACCTATAATGTTGCTATTGGTTATTTCTATAAAGGAATTAATAAGCAGGTATGCTCCAGCAACAACAACAACCCATCTCAAAATGTTGGGTGACAAATCTTTCAGAAATGCTCCATAACCAATCATCGGCAGCAAACCAAGCAAGCCAATAATTATTCCGACTAATCCAGAAATCCAATCTCTGACTTGCATCATGGTAATGACCTCTTTTTTTGAAAGATAAAATGCTAAGATTAAGCTGCTGCCCTTATCTCTTGTAAGTCAACTTCGAATGCTCTTTTTATTGCTTCTAAATTCTTAACAACAACACCCAAACCATTAGCCATTGTATGGGCTTTCTCAAACAATTTTTCTTTTAATTTATTTAAGCTAAGTATACCCTCGCTTATGGGACTTTCTGGTAAGAACTGTCTTTGGACATTTTCCTTACCGAATTGTTCAATTATATCATCATCTTGCAGCAAAACCATAATCATTAATAAGTCCCTTTTCATAATGAGGTGAGCATCTCTAAACATTTCACTCATATCATGTTCCCCTTCAGCCAATATTTGTTCGAGTTCTTTAAGAGCAGATTCGTGATCACCTTTTTGTTTAGAATCTAATTTATTACTCACTGCCTCTAACCTTTTAGCTAAATGCTCCAAATTTTTTTCGTTTCTTAATTCAATTTTTATCTCTCTCTTCATTGCAATTCGTGCTAATTTTGATATACTACCTTTAAAGGCTCTTCTTAATGCTATAATAGCTTTTGCCGCACTTTTTCCACCTCTTTCTTTAGCTTTATTCATAATCGCCATTAAAGTTCTTGTATCTTCACCATGAAGTCTTTCACTTTCATTAATATCTTGAATATGTTTTGGTAGATATTTTAATAGTAAGACCCCAACCCTTCTTATAAAATCAGGACCGTTAGTTTTGCAATGATTTATTATTTTTTGAATTGCTTCCCCGTAATGTCTTGTTATCTTCAAAATATGAAACTCTTGGAAAATCTGGCTAAAGCCGGTTCTAATGGCGTTTTCAAAAGCTTTTCTCATGTGATTAATCCATGTATGGAATAGTCTTAAGGCGGCAGTGACTCTATGCTCCTTGACATCCTCTTGTATCTGCTCAATCTCTTCTTCTTCTTTACCAAGATATCTAAATGTTCTTCTCTCTTCTCTAACTTCTTCAAAAGCTAGGATTGTTGGACTGAAACTAAAAATTCTTTCATATTTCTCTCCCCAGATTCCAAAAATACCTCCAAACATTTCCTTCAAAATATGTACGATACCCATTCTTCATCTCACCTTTTTAATTTATCCTAAATTCTTTCACTTTCTTTATTTAAATTTTTCCTTTTTGTTGAGTTTTTGAGAGTGGTGAAATGTAAAAATGTATTGGCGAGGCTGAGCGATATGACAGAGAAGCGAAGCCGAGCTGTAAAATTTGTCCCGAAGGGACGGATTGAATTTTTTATGATTTTTTATAAATTAAATATTTTACTTACTTATTGCCTTTCACAGTGAGGCATTTCAATAGAATAATATTTTAAACAATTTAAAATCAAAAAATAAAAAACAATTATAAATAATAACTCAATCCTATGAGAATATGCTCAGTGAGGAACTACAAAAAGAAATCTATTTTCCTTATTCTAAAGTCAGAGAAATACAAAGCGATATGATTTCTGATGTTCATAATTCTATTAAGGATAAAAAGCATATCATAATGCATGCCCCGACTGGAATTGGAAAAACAATTGCAGTTTTAGCTCCTGCACTATCTTTTGCAATGAAAAATAACTTAACTATTTTCTTTTTGACTTCACGGCAAACGCAGCACAAAATAGTGATTGACACATTGAAACAAATTAAACAAAAGTTCAGCATTAATTTTGATT
>JACPMP010000090.1 GCA_016185915.1 Candidatus Woesearchaeota archaeon | reverse complement strand
TATCTGCTGTACCTTGTACCTTATCGCATTGCGAGAAGTCTCTTTTAGTAACGCCAAGACATTGAAATCTGGATCTTGGTGTTTTTATTTTTTCACAAATTGCAGAGTTATCTTGTTTTAGACCTATCTCTGACAAGCATGCATCTTTCCCAGCTTGAGTTTGAAGAATATCTTTCCCAGCAAATTTGATTAAATTCGGGCATTCAGGACTAGACTCAAGCTTTTCTATTTTTTCAATCTTCTCTATTTTTGGACTACAACTAGATAATATCAAAACGGTAAATAAGAGAAATAACAAACTTATTTTATTTATTTTGTGCATATTATAATTTTAATTTAGAACAACTATTTAATATTTTGCTTATTTTCAAATCGATTGATTACAATAAATTTTAAAAGAATAGATTATTTAGATTTAGTTATACTAGTTTTACAGAAATCTGTTTCATCCTGATTACGAATCTTATCACAAATAGTCAAATCTTTTTTGGCTTGGGCTACTTTATTATAACAAGAATCTTTAGCAAGATTATCTGTTATTTTATCGCATATTGCAACTTCTTGTCGTATTTCAGCTACATCAGCATAACAATATTCTTTGCTGTATTCGCCTTTTGTATTATCACATATAGAGATATCTTTTTTCATTATGGCTTTTTGGTGGTAACATTCATCACTCTTTCTTTGGTCGGCAATCTTTGCACAACCAGAAATGTCCTGACTCTGTTGTGAGGCTTCATGATAACAGATGTCCTTAGTAGTTTTACTTTGAATCTTATCACAAACAGTTATATCTTGTTTTGCTACAGCAACTTCAAAGTAACATGAATCTATATTTAGTTGAGGTTGAATTTTATCGCAAATGTTTATGTCTTTTATTTCTCTAACAACTTCTCGGTAACATAAATCTTTGCTGCCTTGATGTTCAACTTTGTTACAAATAGAGAAGTCATGTCTTGATTTTGCTACGCCAGTGTAACATGGGTCTCTATTAGTAGCTGTAGGAGAAAGAAGTGACCGTTTAATTGGAACTTTTTCACAAATAGCAACGTCTTGTTTTACTGCGGCTACATCAGCATAACAAAAATCTCTTTGAGTTATCCATATAAGAGTATTTGGTTTTTGGAACTTATTGCAAACTCTAAAATCTTTTTTTTCTTTAGCTAAATCCCAATAACAGAAATCTCTTTTATTAAAGTCTTGAATATTATCGCAGGAAGAAGTATCAGTGGTAGTTTTTGCGCAGCTACTGATAAATACCAAAGAAAGAATCAATATAGATACTGTATGGCGTAATCTCATAGTAAATGATTATTTTTGTGTGCTCCTTATATATTTTTTGAAATTTTATGTTTGATATTATGACCAATTAGTAAAACACCGCAATCTTTTTAACCTAAGCTTATTGCTTTAATCAAAAATGGCTGATTGGTTTTCGATTGCATTAATTGTTTCTGGTTTAGCACTCTTTGAATTAATCATCAGTGTAGACAATGCAATCATCAATGCAGAAGTTCTTGGAACAATGTCAAAAAAGGCAAGAAAATGGTTCTTGTTTTGGGGCATTATTATCGCTGTTTTTCTTGTTAGAGGATTGCTGCCATGGGTTATAGTATGGGCAAGCAATCCAAGCTTAGGGTTTATTGGCTCATTTGCAGCATCGTTTAGCTCTGACCCTGCAATAAAGGAGGTGATAGAAAAATCTGCCCCTATTCTGCTGGTCGGAGGGGGCACCTTTCTTGTATTTTTATTCTTCCATTGGCTGTTTTTAGAGCCCAAACATTATGGATTGGCAGGCGAAGAATTGATACAAAGGCATGGTGTTTGGTTTTTCGCAGTTGTATCTGTCCTGCTTTCATTAATCGTGTGGCTATCGATTAAAAATAACCCGTTGATGGCTTTTGGCGCTGTTGTCGGCTCAACTGCCTTTTTCATAACTCATGGATTTAAGGAGAATGCAGAGCAAGCGGAAAAGCGAATGCTGGACGGAAGCGGAAACATGAGTGATATAAGCAAGATTTTTTATCTTGAAGTTATAGATACAACGTTTTCAATTGATGGAATTTTAGGTGCTTTTGCTTTCACATTTTCTATTCCTTTAATTCTTATTGGAAATGGCATAGGGGCTTTTGTCGTTAGGAAATTGACAGTAAGCAACATTAAGAATGTTAAAAAGTATAAATACCTCAAGAATGGTGCAATGTACTCCATACTTGCACTTGGCATAATAATGCTAGCAGACAGCTTTGGCTTTCATATTCCAGAATGGGTTTCACCAATTACTACTTTTACCATAATTGGATATTTCTTTTGGAAATCAATTAGAGCGATTAAAAAACAATAAAATTAAAAAGAAACAAAAGAAAATTCAATAAAAAATAACTATTAAATATAATTAACAAAATTCAATCCGCCTTCGGCATATGTTAGTGCTCGGTTTCGCTTTTCTGCCAGTGACATGCGAGGTGAGCTCGGCGAACCTCGCTCACCATTTACCCGCGAAACCTCGCCTATTTATCGTCAATGTATTCGAGGCGAAAAATTATTGGCAGTAAATTTTTCGCCGAGTGTAAAATTTGTCGCGAAGCGGCGGATTGAATTAAAAAAACGATAAATTTCAATCAAAAATGGATAAACCAAAACTCACAATCGATGAAATGGCGGTTTTCTGCAAGAGAAAGGGGTTTGTTTATCCTAATTCCGAGATATATGGCGGGATTTCAGGATTTTATGATTTTGGGCATATTGGAGTTGAGCTAAAAAACAACATAAAGAAAGAATGGTGGAAGACTTTTGTGCATGAAAGAGATGATATTGTCGGCATAGATGGAAGCATTATAGCTCATCCAATGGTTTGGAAAGCAAGCGGCCATATTGATGGCTTTACAGATGTTCTTATTGACTGCACGAAATGCGGCACGAGATTTAGAGGCGACACCTTAATTGAGGATAAATTAAAAATATTAACTGCTGGAATGTCGCTTGAGGATATTGCCAAAGAATTAAAACAGCATAAAATAAAATGCCTAAAATGCGGGAATGAGCTTAGCGAGCCAAAAAGATTTAATCTTATGTTTAGCACAAATGTCGGGCCTGTTCAGACATCAAGCTCTGTTGCATTTTTAAGGCCTGAAACTGCTCAAATTATTTTTGCTGATTTTAGATTAGTTCAGGAAAATGCAAGATTAAAGCTGCCATTTGGGATTGCGCAGATTGGAAAGGCATTCAGGAATGAAATTTCGCCAAGAGATTTCTTGTTCAGGATGAGGGAGTTTGAGCAGATGGAAATAGAGTATTTTGTTCATCCAGAAAAGCAGGATGAATGTGAGTTTATTAAAGATGTTTTGGATTATGAGCTGAATGTTTTGTCTGCTGAAATGCAGAAGCAAAACAAGAAGATGCAGAAAATGACAATAAAAGATTGTCTTAACAAAAAAATAATAAAAACAAAATGGCATGCTTATTGGCTTGCAATGATGCATAAGTGGTTTGTTGATTTAGGCGCAAACTCAGAGCATTTCAGGATAAGGCAGCATGTAAAAAACGAGTTAAGCCATTACGCACTTGAAACTTGGGATTTGGAGTACGAGTTTCCTTTTGGATGGAAGGAACTGCAGGGCTTAAGCAACAGAACAGATTTTGACTTGAAGCAGCACATTGAGCATTCAAAAACAGATTTAAGTATTTTTGATGAAGAAACTAAGAAAAAAATAATTCCTCATGTGATTTGCGAGCCATCGCAGGGTGTAGAAAGGGCTTTCTTGGTCTTTATGTTCGATGCTTATCATTACGACAAGTCAAGAGATAATGTTGTTTTGAAACTGCATCCAAGATTAGCACCAATTAAAGTTGGAGTTTTTCCACTCGTTTCCAATAAAAAAGAATTGGTTGATAAAGCAAAAGAAATCTATTGCAATTTAAAAGCAGAATGGACTTGCACTTTTGATGTTAGTGGAAGTATAGGGCGTCGCTATGCAAGAGCAGACGAAATCGGGGTTTATGCATGCGTCACAGTTGATTTTGAAAGTTTGGATGATGAAAGTGTGACAATCCGCTCTCGCGATACAACAGAACAAATTCGCGTCAAAATAAAAGATTTGAAGGAAATATTAAAAAAATTCTTAGACGGAGAGAGATTGGGGAAGCTGGGGGAGAGGGTGGAGTGAAAAAATAATTTATTTATATTATTTTAGCGGAAGCATTACCTTTAAAATCAAGTGCAGAGTCATTTGCTACTAATGCCTGTAATGAAGCTGGTGCTAATGGTTCTTTTGAATAAATCAGCTTTAATATGTTATCAACTGCTTTTTCGTGGGACTTCCTGATTGACTCGCTTACTGCATTACCCTTAATCAATGACTTAACGACTACATTTGAACATTCAATTATTGGCTTTGCAACGTTGTCTTCCAATGGTCTTGACTCATATTTATGGTCTCTGGCTATCCAAAATGGCTTTTTATAGCCGACAAAGGCACAGCATCCTTTGTCAACTGCTGCTGTGCCTAAACCTTCCAAGCAGCTGCAAGCTATGGTATAGGTAACAGTGTCTTCAAAAACATCAGCTGATTTTGTATTGATGAACTCTTTGCCTTTGTTATCGAAAAGTGATGTGTTGCTTCCATGTCCATTAAAAAATATAAACCTTGGCTTTCTGTTCTTTATCCTGCTTCTCAAAATCGCCTCAGAAATCTCATCACTCTCAATTTGAGCAACCTTAAAGCCCTTGCTCTTGGCTTCTTTGATTAGCTCTTCGCTGTAATGATAAAGGTAAGTTGTTTGAATGTCATGCTTTGTCCTTATTACTATCATTTTACTCAGAATTAAGAAGTCTTGGCATTTTCTTGATAAAGTCAATCTGCATTTCAATTGCAGCTTTCCCTACTTCTGTGGCTTTGTCTACCTCTTGTATCAATTCATCACGAGTGTAGTCTCCAAAATGCCCGACTGAGAAACTTACATCAGGAGGCATGGCATGAAGTCTTTCTTTTACAAGCTTTTTAATGTATTCTGCATCTTCCATTTTGCTCACAACAATCCGATTTGTTTAAGATGTGTTAATATAATTTTCGCTTTATCTGTATCTTGTCTTATTTCACCATAAGCAGCAGTCCATGAAACCGGCTGATTGTCAACTAAAGCAATAATCTCGTTTCTTAAAGGCAAAGGTACGCTTGCGAATAATTTTAGAAATTTTGCCTTTAAAACTTCGTATTCCTCCTTATCCATCAAGAGTGCCTCCAGTTATTCTATGATTGGGATGTATATAAAGTTTTTGTTGAATTATTTTACGATATGGAAAATAACAACTTAATTTCATTTTTTTGTTTGCGCATTCTCTTTTTCAATATCCTTTATAGTTTTGAGAGCTATTTGAATTCCAGCCAGAAAAGAAATTTCAGCTAATTCTTTTTTTGACATTTCCTTAAATTCCTCTTTTTTATCCTTCCATAATTTTGGGAATATTTCCTCCATAGCATAGCTCATGACCATATCCGGCATCGCCTGCATAGCTTTTTCCGTCGGAATGGCAACATGGATTTTTTCAATTTCCTCATCAGAAATTCCTTCCTTCAAACCCAAAAAGCAGTCATAGCAGGCATGTTTTTGTTCTACCATATCTTCTGGGCTTGGTATTTCCTTACCACAAAAATTGCAATTGACCTTAACTTCTTTTGACTCCATTTTAACACCTCATTTCAAGCTCTCTTCAATAATCTTCTTTTCTTCTTCTGTTATCCCGTATAATTCATAAACTAGTTCGTCTATCTCGTTGTCTGTTTTCCTGATTTCTTCTTGTATTTTCTGCTTTTCCAAAGTATTTTTGTCTCCGATTTCTTGAAGCTTTTTGTTGAGAGAGAGCATTTTGTCGGCTATGATTTTTAATCTCAATAGTTAATAAACAAATAAAGTTTATAAAGTTTTAGCTAATTTATTGACAAATGACAAAAGAAGTTTATATTTTTATTGATGAGAGCGGCGATTTGGGAGAAAATGGTTCAAAATATTTTATAATTACTGCAATCTGGACAGAAAAGCCAGAGCTTTTTGATAGGCTTATAAAAAATTTAAGAAGAAATAAATTTAAGAAAATACTCAAAGATGTTCATGAGCTTAAAGCAAATAGCTCTAGTCATGAATTAAGGGAATATATATTAAGAAAATTTAATGAAATTGAGGATGCTAAAGGGCATAGCATAATTCTTGATAAACATAAAGTTCACAGCAAATATCTCAAGAAGGATAAACATAAGTTGTATAACTATGTTTGCGGTGTTTTGGCTTCTACGATGAGTTTTGATTCAAAACATCTCATTATACGTATAGATCGTTCAAAAGGCAAACAAGCTTTAAGAGATGACTTTGATGGTTATATTAAAAGAAAATGCACTGAAGATGATTCGAGCAGAAGGGTAGAAGTTTATCATAGCTGGTCTCACGCTTGGTCTGGGCTACAAATAGTAGATTTTGTATCATGGGCTATCTTCCATAAATTTGAGTGCAATAAAGACGATTACCACAAATTAATAGAAAAGAAGATTAATATTTATTTTATGTGGGAATAGTAAAAGCAGTTCCTGCAGATATTGTTTAGCGTGCACCTCAAGGTACACTTAATCTGCAGGATTTACCCGCCAAATTGGTATAATGTAGAGATAATATATAAATTTTTGCATAAAATTGCATATAATTTGTACATATTTAAATAGTTGTTTACAATATGGAAGATAAATTAAAGAATAAAATTTGTGTTATGGTTTATTGATAGTTTTGGATGAAGTAGACTTATTTTTAAAGTGTTCTTCTGGAATATAAATTGCAGGTTTTCCTTCTAAGAAAAGAAAGCTCTTATATCTAATTTTAACTACAAATAAAAGTAGTATAATCAATAATAATTTTGTAGATAAACTATTAATTTTACTTATGTTCCAGTAGCCAAATAATAAATCAGCGACTTCTAACAAAACAGAAAGTAACAACACAATTAAAGATATGTACAATGCTTGATAGAAAATAGTGTCATGTCTTATTGATTTTTTAAATTCTTCCATCTCCAATCTAATTTTTTGAAGCTGTTCTTCTGTCAATTCTTTATCAGTTCTTAATATTATATCTTTATTCATCCCAAACTCTCCTCAATAATCTTCTTTTCCTCTTCTGTTATTCCGTAAAGTTGATAGACTAATTCGTCTATTTCTTTGTCTGTTTTCTTGATTTCTTCCTGTATTTTTTGTTTTTGAAGAGTGTTTTTGTCCCTGATTTCTTGGAGGTTTTTGTTGAGAGAGAGCATTTTGTCGGCTAGGGTGATGAAATGGAGTTGTTTTTCTTGAGGGATGTTTTTGATTGGTAGATTATCTAAATCATCAGCATTAATTCTTGGATACATACTAAATAACTTAAAGTAAAAGTTCAATAACCATGAATTAATCAATGATAATATATAAAATGGATTATATTCTTTTTTTATTTCATATATCATGTGAACAGAATCTAATATCAGTCTGTTTTCTTTGTCTATTGTCGCAACAAGACGCCTTTTTAAATTTTGATTCTTTATTCTTTGTAATACTATTTTATCACCTTTAAATATGTCTAAAGATTTTGGATTACTCAACCATTTTCCATACTTGACATGATACTTATTGGAAGGTGGATAATATCTTTCGATATCATCTCCAGTTATAATTGGTAGATAACCCTTACCTTCCTTTATTTTACTTAAATATTTTTTATTATCTCCAGTTTCTATCCCTCTAGTATTCTTACAAATTTCTTTTAGTTTTATTGATTTTTCATCAATTTTTTTAATTAATTTGATTGCATTCTTGTCAATATTAGTATTCATAACAAAATCTTTTAATTGTGAATAATCACTTTGGACAATTTCATTTTCTTTTGATATTTCTATACCTTTTTTTGGTTTTGCAAATAGAATGTTCACTTTATGATTTAGTGGATTTTGTTTTTTTAATATTAATACCACTGTATCAACGGTAGCATCTGGAAACACCATTCCTGGTATATCTACTATTTTCAAAATAGATACATTTTCAATCAAATATTTTCTCAAGTTCCAATTTGAAGGATTTGTAAGCCAAGATTCTGGTATAATAAAACCTAAAATACCGGTTTTGAGTAACTTTATAGCTCTTTCAATGAACAATATGTAAGAATCTATAACTATTGAGACATTTAAATAATATTTTTTAAAAAATTCTCTTTCACTTTCTTTAAATT
>JACPMP010000098.1 GCA_016185915.1 Candidatus Woesearchaeota archaeon | reverse complement strand
TTCAAAAGTTGCTCGCGTTAGACATGGAGATATGAGTCGCAAGACGATGAAATGAAGACACCGATTAATCAGGGTTCAAAAAGAGCTTAACTCTGGAAACTCCCTGCGTCCCCACTTTATTTTTTCTTTTTTGATCTTTCTATATTTCTTAATGAATTGGCTAAAGGCTTATAGAATTCAACAATAAAAATTATCATCAAAGAAACTATAACTCCGGTAACAAAATATAAATAATAATTTTTCACAATTTCCTTTGATATTGGAAAATCAAATTGATAAATTAAAAAGAACAAAAACAAAGCGATTGCTGTCAGCCCAATCAGAAGATAAATCCAATCATGCTTTATCTTCTCCACTATAAATTCTGACTTTTTTACTTCTTTAGCTTCTTTTTTTGTTTTCTTTATTTTCTTTTGTCGTGCTTTTCTTGCTGCTTCCAAAGCTTTTAGCCTAGAACGCTTGATTTTATAATTTTTATATGTTGTTTTAATTTTATCTGATATTTGTCGTCTGAAAATAAATAAAAAAAGCAAAATAAATAATGCAACGTAAATGTAATACTGATAAAAAATAAAAAATGATTTTGCTCCCCTCAAAAATCGGTTTTTGCTCAAAACAACATTAATATTTTTGGAATAGACCATGTCTTCATATTTTATGAGTATTTTTGCGGCATAAGTTCCCTCAGCAACACCTATATCCGGGTTTATATTCAAATTCAAATTGCCAAGCTGTCCTGGATTTATTGTTAATTTTTTTGGCTCTATAGAAATCCAGTTTGGCGCTTCCAAGCTAATATCATAATCTGCCTGCTTTATGCCGCTATTCCTTATCTTTATTGGTGCATAAAAATTGGAATAATAATTTGCTATCTTTGCATCAGTTATAACATCAGCTTTATAGCAGTCATATTTAGGCACAACCTCTATGTTTAATTTTTTTTCTAATTTTATTGACGGCAGATTTTTTATTGCCGCATTAAGAATTACATTGAAAACACCTTTTGCATTTGATGGAACATCCGCATTTAATTCAAATTTTTGCTTATCGCTTGCAGCAACGGAAAAAATGTCTTTATCGACATTGATCCAATTTGGCCCATTGACATTTAACTGGATATCACTTTTTTGTTTTCCTTCATTTATTATTTCTCCGCCATATTGCTTTTTTATTCCGCCGCAAACTTTATCCTCTTCTTTTTCAAGTTCTAAATTTAAAGAATAACATTTTTCAACATTTATATTGAGATTTAATTCCCTTTTAGTATTTCCAATAGAAGGCAATGTATTAATTTTTATATTATAATTTCCATCACTGTTTTGCCCCGGGGTTAAATCTAAGAATACTACACCGCTTTGTTTTCTTGGCAATGAAAATTCTTTTACATTCAAGCTAATCCAGCTTGCTCCAAGAGCCGTTAAAGTATATTTATTGTCAATTGCTTCTTTATTTACAATTAAGATAGGAATTGTTTTTTTCTCGTTCTCGCAAATATTGTATGTTGCATTATAAAAGTCAAATTCAATTTTTTCTTCTCCTCCTCTCAAGTCATAAAACTTTCCTGAGAACAATGCATAATCCTGTGCGTAAACAAAACTAATTAAATGCAAAAGTACAATAAAAACCATCAATGCTTTTTTTATTTTGCTCATGAATAGTTTCCCTAGGAAGATTATAAAAATACTGCAACAATAGAGAATAAAAAAATAAAAATCCCAATCGCCCAAAGGGGCAGAGTATTTTTAATGTTGTAAATTCCCATTAATGTTTTGGTTGATTGGTTTGATAAACCCATTCGCCGCAAGTGGCGGGAATTTCCAACAATTAATAATATGCCTCGCCTTGCTCTTGGTCCGGTATTTCTTCGCTTATTTCTTTACTATTGCTCTTCAAATATTTCTTAACACCAAAAAAGAAGCCAATTGCAGCAAGGAAAACAGCAACTCCCAATAGAACAACCTCCAATACATTCTTTAAGTTGGCAGCTATTCCTTTTGGAGCAACAGCACTTATAACATTGCCTTTTAATGGTATATTCTTTAAAACCTTGTCGTTACTTCTTATCGCAACTATAAAAATTTGTTCTCCTAAAACATTTTCTTTTGTGGAAGCATATACGTTGATTGTTTTAGATTCTTTTGGTCTTAAAACAAATGTATTCGACTCACTTAATCTTAAATTAGCCCAGTTTGCTCCATCTAACAATAGTGTATAGGTATTTGCATCTTTGCCTTCATTTGTTAGTATAAGTGAGTATATTACCTCGCTGCCATCATTTTTTATGTCTTGCGTTATTATTGGAGCATTAATTATAAGCTTGTCATTAACAATTTGTTGAGTTTGCTCGCTTTTACCCAGAATAAAGACAGGTATTTCCTTAACCTCGCTTTCTCCTCCAAACTGTGAAGCTATCTCTGACCTTACAGTGTATGTTCCTGTTTGAACATCATCTAATACCCTCAGTATAAAGTCTTCTCTAACTTCAGTAAGCTTGCTATTTTTTATCTGGTCAATAAATCTTGTAGATGAAACTCCAAGCTCTGGAATGCTAACCTTTGCATTAATGCCTTCAAGAGGAACAACCCCGCTGTTTTTGAAACTCAATTTTGCCACAAGATTTTTTCCTGCTTGTATGTTATCTTCAGGGCTTAATGAGATGCTGCTTATTACAAATGGAAACTTCTTCTGGCTTAGTTTTAGTCCATATAGTTTCTCTTCTGAATCACCTTCTGCGTCTGCAACTCTTACTTTAAGCTTAAAGCTGTTTTGCTCGAATTTGCCAATTAAAGGAAGTTCAAGGTTCTTCACAGCATTTTGGTCTTTGCCAATATTGAAGGTTGTTGTAGCATCTGCAACTACATCCCCATTTTCAAAAGTCAATACAGCGTCAATGTGGGCATTTTCAACATCTTCAAGCGATGTCAATCTAACTCTTAAGCTAAGTTCTTTTTTGTCTTCCCCTATGATGACAAAATTATTTTCATTTTCTGCTAAGGTCTTGCTTCCAACTTCAACACTGTCAATTGAAATGTCTAAAGCTCTTCCACCTGCACCACTAATACCATTGGAATTGCCATTGCTGTCTCGCATTCTCAGCCCGTACGTTTGTTGAATTGAACTGCCTTCCGCGTCTATAATTTTAATTGTCAGCTCAAATGAATTGCTTTGCTTTAGTCTATCGAGTAATTCAACCCTTAACAACCTTGAAGTGCTTGAATCGCTTTGCAAATTAAAATTTGGAGTGGCATCTGCTACAACTGTGCCGCTATTTAAGTCCCTTAATATAGCTTCAATGTGTGTATTTTCCAAATCTGTAAGTGCTGTAACATCAACTGAAACATCAAAGCTGTTACTCTTGTCAATAAAATTAGTTCTTGATTGCGCAACTACTTTTCCATTTACCCTTACTCTATCAATTGAAACTTCAAAGCTTTGCCTGCCTCCAAAAGCTGAGATTCCATCTTTTGTTCGAATGCCGTATATGTTTTCTACAATATTGCCTTCTGTATCTTCAATCCTGACTGTCAATTCAAATGAATTGCTATCCCTCAATCTGTCAAAAAGAGCTAACCTCAGTAATTTTGAAGTGCTTGAATCGCTTTGCAAATTAAAATTGGGAGTGGCATCTGCTACAACTGTGCCGCTAACCAAATCTTTTAAGACTACCTCTACACGAGCATTTTCAAGCTCCTCAAGGGCTGTTAAATCTACTGCTACATCAAAAAAGTTGCTTTTGTTGATGAAATTTGTTCTTGATGCAGCTAAAATTTGACCATTAAGCCTAACCCTGTCTATTGAAACATCTAGTCCTTTCTTGGCTGTTCGCCTTGTATTAATTGTGTATGCTTGCTGTCTTGAGTTTCCCCTTGCATCTATAATTTTTATAGTCAATTCGTATTGGTTTTCTCTTCTTAAGCCATCCACCAACGCCAATCTCAAAAGATTAGTCGAGCTTTGGCCTATGCCGAGATTGAATGTGCTTGTTGAGTCAGAAACTGTATTGCCGCTTTGCAATCCTCTCAAAATTGCCTCTATATGGGCATTCTCTAGGGCTGTCAAAGCAGTAAATTCAACTGTAACCGAGAAGAAATCTGCATCATTGATAAGGTTGGTTCTTGACTGAGCAACTACATTTCCATTTACAGTCACTCTGTTTATTGAAACATCTATTGCATAAGCATATGCGCTAAATAAAACCCCAAAAACAAGCAAAAATGCCGTCAAACCAAAAATCTTTTTATTCATTAAATTACCCCCATAATTCGTAATCGAGTAATACCTAACCCTTTTTAAAGTTTTCGTTATTAGAGAGTAGATACAAATTGAGCTATAATTAACACTAGCTATATAAATTAAGTAGGACTACCAACATCTGTGATAACCATAGTCGGTGCTGGTCCTGCTGGCTCTTATCTTGCATATTTGCTTGCAAAGCAAGGCAAGGAAGTAACAATCTTAGAAGAGCATAATACTGTTGGCTCTCCAGTTCAATGCACAGGCATTGTAACACATTCAATTGAGAAATTCTTTAAGCTAAAGAATGAAGTGATAGCAAAAAAGCTTGACAAAGTAATTGTTGTCAGCAATAATAACAGAATAACAGTTAATGTTGATGAAATCGTGATGTGGCGCGATAAATTTGACCAGTTTATTGCAGAAATGGCTCAAGATGCAGGAGCTGAAATTTTACTCAATTATCAATTTTTGAAGTTTAATGAAAAAAATTCTATAAAAGTAAAAGACAAAAAAAATAACAAAATAAAAGAAATCAAGACGGATGTTATTGTAGGTGCTGACGGCCCTTATTCATCTGTCGCAAAAGCTGCCGGCATCAATTCTAATTCAAAAAATTACATAGGAATGCAGGCAAAAGTAAAACTAAAAATGGACCAAAATGCGTTTGAAACACATTTTGGTCAAGAATTTCCAAAATTTTTTGGATGGTGTGTTCCAGAATCAGAAGATATTGTTCGACTTGGCATAGGTTGTTTTGAAAACACTCAGGAGAACTTTTACAGATTTCTAAAAAACAGAACTGGAAAAAAAGACATTCTATGCTGGGAATCTGGATTAATACCATTATACAATCCAAAAAGGATGATACAAAAAGATAATGTCTATTTGATAGGAGATGCTGCTACTCAAGTTAAAGCGACAACAGGAGGCGGCATAATTCCTTCGCTCAAAGCAGCACAAACTTTGTGTGACTGCATTATCAGCAACAAGAACTATAATAAGGAATTTAAAAAACAATCTGGAAGAGAACTCCTTCTGCATCTGAAAATAAGAAATGTATTAAATAAATTCTCAGACAAAGATTACGGCAAATTGCTTAGTTTAATGGAACAAGAAAAAGTAAGAAAAATATTGAAAAAGTACGATAGAGACAACCCTATACCTTTAGTAGTTAATCTATTGCTTAGAGAACCTAGATTTTTTTATTTCGCAAAAATACTTTTTGCATAACAAAAGCTTTTTAAAACACATTCTTTCCCTTGGGGAAGGTGGTTATAACTTATGAATCCAGAAGAAGAGGAAGATGTATCTATTGACCTTAGTAAAATAAAAAAATTTTTTACAAGCGACAAAAAAGAAGGGAGCAAGACGGGTGAAACAAAAGAATCTTCATCCCCAGAAAAACAAGATCAGGAAGATGAAGAAATAACTATTGATTTTAGCAAAATAAAGAGTTTTTTTAAAAGTGATAAAAAAGAAGAGAAAAAGGCAGAGGAAGCTACAAAAGAATCTTCAGGTGAAGGAAAAGACGATGAAATATCTATCGACTTCAGTAAAATAAAAAATTTCTTCAAGAGTGATGAAAAAGAAGAACGCCCTTCAAAAGAAATTAAAAAAGATGATGAAGACATAGAATTTTCTTTTGACCTGACCAAAATCAAAAAAATTTTCAAATCTGATGAAAAAGAGTCTGCAGGAAGTGATGAAGAAGTATCTGTGGACTGGAGCAGAATTATTGATTTCTTCAAAAAATATGGTGTTGTTTTTATTGCGCTTATCCCAATAATCCTTTCAATTTATATAAGAATGCAAGCTGGTTCCCTGCCTTTTACTGATAGATGGGCAATAGATACAGTAATCAATGGGATAAGATCACAGGTAAGTGGAGAAATAAACCAACAATACCCTAATTTGCCTGATGCAAATAAAAATGCTCTTGTTGAAGCCAAGTTGCAGCAAGTAATAAGCCAAAATAAGAAACAAATTGACGATACTATTAGGGCTTACTCAAATTCTTTTAAGTCATTTTTCCAAGATGAAAATGGAAAAAATTACATGCCAGATATAGACCCTTATTATTGGGTAAGATACGCTAGCAACATAATTAAGAACGGGCATCCGGGTGATGTGCTAAAAGACGGAAAACCTTTTGATAATCTTCAATTGGCGCCAAATGGCAGATTTGTGTTTCCTGATATGCTTCCTTCATATTCCATGGCATATTTTTACAAGTTCTTGCATTTTTTTGCGTCTGAATTGACGTTAATGCGCTCAGCTTTTTATCTGACAATTTTTATTTCAGCATTATGCGTATTGCTTGTATTCTTAATTGGAAGAAAGATTGCTGGCAATATTGGGGGATTTTTTGCTGCTTTAATGATGGCAATCAATGGCGCTTTCTTATCAAGAAGCTTGCACCCTGACAATGACATATGGGTTATTTTTTTCCCTTTGCTTGTTACTTGGCTATTTGTAAGTACAATAGATGTCAAAAATACATTTAAGATAATCATCATTTCCTCAATTGCCGGATTTTTTACAGGGCTTTTTATATTTGCCTGGAGTGGATGGTGGTACATATTTGATTTTTTGCTTGTAACTGGAGGAGTGACATTTTTTTACTTGGTTTTGATAAATTTTAATGAAATAAGAAAAAACACAAGGTTGCTTTTCTCAAATATAGCTATTAGGGACATTTTGGTTTTTAGTATTGTTTATTTTATATCAACAGCAGCATTCGTTGTAATATTTTCTGGACTTCCTACTTTCAGAAACAGCTTCCTTGGACCTTTAAGTTTTCCTTCTATCAAAGCGCCTGTAGGCGGTTCATCATGGCCAAATGTATTGACGACTGTTGCGGAAT